>NZ_JACJDU010000015.1:0-102606 GCF_014163715.1 Shewanella sp. SR44-4
AATATATCCAGTTCTACAATTACAAACGCAGACATTCAGCAATAGATTATAAGACGCCACATCAAAAATATAATGAGTTAAAAAAAGCGGCTTAAAATCTCTCCAGAAATACTTGACCATTACAGGGCGTCCCCTTCGGGGATAAAAGAGTAGGTCATTTCCAGGCGCCTGATGGACTTGAAATATTCGTAAATTGATTTTCAACCTACATCTTTAGCACCAGTGTAGCTTTGCCATTTATATTGATTATTTTATCTAATAGGTCATCACCTTCTTATCAATCATCTTATAAAAGCATCAACGTCACGGCAACGGTTAAATCTCAGAAATACGCAAGTAAAGGTGTTTTAACTCGCTGGTCAATTTAATCTGTACTAGGGGCACGTGTTTAGGCTGTCATTTCGGCTATTGATGTAGTCAGATAGTCGTTATAACTATGACCACGTTTTTATCGACTTAACGTTTTAAAATGACTAAACAATGGTTAATTACGGCGCTATGTAATACTCCAATGAATATTGATAGAGAAGGAGTATTTATGAATTTTTTCAAGGCAGGAAAATATCTGTTTTAAGGCCATTACTTTATTAGCAATGGACTTATTGTTTCAGATCGGTATACAAATAGGGAGGGACAATTTCAGAGTTCAGCTAATATCTTTTCTACGATAGGCTGATTGGCTTCTGGGAAGTCGTATTCTGCAATACTATGTATCGGCACCCATTCAATTTGCTGCTGTTCCATGCCTTTAGCTTGGTTTGAAAATTCAGTAATTAAATGAATATCAAGTCTGACGTGTTTATCTGGATAATCATGACTGATGTCCATGAAGGGAGTTGAATTAGCTACATCAAGATTAACTTCCTCTTTGAGTTCTCTAATTAACGCTTCAGTAACCGTTTCATTAATTTCCACCTTACCGCCAGGGAATTCCCACTTTCCACCTTGATGAAGGTGTCCGAGCCTCTTAGCCAGTAAAATGTGCCTATCTTGATTAATGATGACACCGACAGCGACATGAATTCTTTTTTGCAAGTGTTGCCCCTATCATTTCAACTTATTGTTTAAAGAAGTCACCTTCATCAAAACCAATGTCATCAAGCATATCTGGATCGATACTATTCTTCAGCGGAATAGCATGCTTCTCGCTGGCCCAGTCGCCAAGATCGATCAATTTACAGCGTTCGCTGCAAAAAGGTTTAAATAGGGATTCATCTTTCCATTCAACTTTGGTTCTGCAAATTGGGCAGTTTACTACTGTTAAAGGCATAATCATTCTTGGTTATTTATATTACTAGTGATGTTAAAGTGTTTATGTGCAGGTTGCTAGTGAGAACTCAACAGTTTCACTGGTATGACGATGTATATCGAAATCTACAAAATGAATGGCATAACGATTTCGATTGCCGCTGATGGTAGGGTAGCAGTTTTGATTGGAATTTATTTGTACTCGAATTAATGCCAGAGGTTGAACTGAGTTACCTTGGTAGAAACCCACTGGAGCTTGGCATAGACCAAAATCTGCTGTCGTTCGAATCAGTTCCAGAAGTAATGTGATTGGGGCTAGTAGAGGCTGGTATTGAATAAGCCAACTTTTGATATCTTGCTGTCGATGTTGCCAGTCTTTGCCAAGCCAAAAATGCAGCTGTGGAAAGTCGAAATTACAGTATGCGCCAGTCATGTTGAAGCGCTGTCGTAATGCAGAGATAAATTTGTCTTGTTTAAGGCTACAGCCAATTCTTTCTTGTGCTTGCAGTGGTAATTTTAGCGCGATAAGTCTTTGGGTGAGTTGATCCACTTGAGCATTATCTACATTTGAGTGGGCACGCCAATGAGAAATTATCTGAATCTGTTTTTCAATATCTTTTAAAATATCGGTGCGATAATCACAACGTTCAGTTAGTTCGGCAAGAGCAAATAAAGGGCTAAAACATTGATGTTGATTATCTTGTTCGGCATGCTGTTGCAACTGTAGGGCAAGGTTTTCTATACGTAAATAACTGCGTATTTTTTCATTTAATGGTTGTTCATAAATTAAATCAGT
This sequence comes from Shewanella sp. SR44-4, assembly GCF_014163715.1. NCBI lineage: Bacteria > Pseudomonadati > Pseudomonadota > Gammaproteobacteria > Alteromonadales > Shewanellaceae > Shewanella > Shewanella sp. SR44-4. Next base: position 2,045 of record NZ_JACJDU010000015.1, read on the forward strand.
CATTGACGTTAGTTTCTAAATCGGCTGCTTGTTGTAAGTATTGTTGATGCAGACGAAGTACTTGACTGCGCAACAGCTCATATTCTCCTTGATTATCAATAATGTTATCAGCTTTAGCAAGTCGTTGCTCTCGAGTCATTTGACTCGCCAGAATATGCTCTACCTGTTGTTTACTGACACCATCACGTTGCATCGTTCTTGAAATCTGTAACTCTGGTGCTATATCTACAACCAAAGTAGTATCAACTAAACTATCTAAATGATTCTCAAATAGCAAGGGCACTACCATTATTACATATGCAGAAGTCGATGCTTGCACTTGGTCGAGCATCTTTTGGCGGATCATTGGATGGAGTAAATTATTAAGCCACAGACGCTGCTGAGGATTATCGAATACCTGTGCTCGTAGAGCTGCTCTATCAAGGCTAGCATCGGTTAGAAGTAGTGACTGACCAAAGTGTTGTACTATCGCGTTTAGACCGTCAGAGCCAATAGATACCACCTCTCGGGCGATAACATCTGCATCCACTAAGTCTATGCCATATTCTGCAAATAAGTTAGCCACGGTGGTTTTACCACTGGCAATACCGCCAGTTAACCCAACAACATACTTGTTTAATCTCATAACGTACTAAGATACCAATTAAGAATGTCATGTCCCCATACTAACGCTATCCAGCCTGCAGCAGCAATATAAGGACCAAAAGGGATTGGGTTACCTTTATTAAGTTGTTTAGTCATAATCATGGTTATACCCACTACAGCACCTACTAGTGAAGACAGTAAGATAATTAATGGCAGCATTTGCCAGCCTAACCAAGCACCGAAAACTGCTAATAGTTTAAAGTCACCGTATCCCATGCCTTCTTTGCCAGTGACTAATTTAAATAACCAGAATACCGACCATAAACTTAAATACCCTGCAGCAGCGCCAATAATAGCGTCTTCAGGACTAGTATAAATGCCTTTAAGGTTAATGATTAATCCTAACCACAGGATTGGTAACGTGAGTTGGTCTGGTAACAGCATTTCATCCAAATCGATGCCTGTTAACGCCACTAACACAAACGTTAGAATACTGGCATACACAAATTGCCATGTAGGGCCAAAATGCCAGGCTAATGCGGCAACTAATACACCAGTTAATAGCTCAATAATAGGGTAGCGGCTTGAAATGCTGGTTTTGCAATCGGCACATTTACCCTTAAGCATCAGCCAACCTAATATTGGCAGATTATGCCAAGGCTTTATATTGGTTTTGCATTTAGGGCAGGCAGAACCTGGCACTACCAGATTGTACTTTTCCGGAAAGGGATCGATGGCTTTCTGTAAACGCTCACTGCCTACTTGTTTGACAATGTCAGGATGATATTCGTTGAGATAAAAGTTACATTCGCTTTGCCATTCACGTTTCATCATCACCGGTAAACGGTGGATCACTACGTTGAGAAAACTGCCAATGGTGGCCGCAAAAATAAAGCTAATCGAAACAAAGACCCAAGGGTATTGAGTCATTGTTGTAATAAAAGTTGTGATAAATTCAGTCATTTTTTATAATTAATCTTATTCGTTATTAATTAAACAACGTTACCCATTTCGAAAATAGGCAAATACATACCAACAATAAGGCCTCCAACCAAAGTACCAATGACTACCATCATTATCGGTTCTATCAAGCTAGATAAGCCATCAACTGCATCATCAACTTGCATTTCGTATATGTTAGCCACTTTATTAAGCATTTCATCTAAGCCACCCGATTCTTCACCAATCATCACCATTTGAATTAGCATGTCTGGAAATAAGCCAGTGGTGCGCATGGCAACATTCATCTGCATACCCGACATCACTTCTTGGCGAACCTTTAATAGTGCTTTACGGTACACATAGTTACCAGAAGCACCTGCGGCAGACTCTAAACCATCAATTAATGGTACGCCTGCAGCAAAGGTTGTTGATAAGGTTCGAGCAAAACGCGACATAGACGCTTTGTGAAGAATGTCACCAATTACAGGTATCTTCAGTACTATTTGGTCAATTCGGTCGCGAAAACTTTGAGAATTACGATGAGTTCGTCTAAAAAGCCAGATCCCGATAACAATAGCTATTACAAAGAAGTACCATGAGCTTTGTAACCAGCGCGAGATACCAATAATCATTTGAGTAAATGCCGGTAATTCTGCACCGAAGCCATTAAATATATCTTCAAATTGGGGCACAACAAAAAGCAACAATAACGACGTAACAGCAATTGCTACAACTACGACAGCAGCAGGATAAAACATAGCTTTTTTAATTTTTGACTTTAATTGTTCAGCTTTTTCACGGTATGTCGCAATACGATCAAATACTGCATCGAGTGAGCCAGAATGTTCGCCAGCAGCGACTAAATCGACATATAAATCATCAAAATATCGTCGGTGAGGTCTCAGTGCATCTGAAAGTGGAATACCTGATTGGACATCGGATAAAATCGTTCCGAGTAATTCTCGGACTTTAGCTTTTTCATGGCCACGGCCAAGAAGTTCAATAGTTGTGACTAATGGGACACCAGCAGCAAGCATTGTGGCAATTTGTCGGGTAATCATCGCAATGTCCATTGCGGTAATACTTTTTTCTGTTTTCCATAAAGGCGCCGACTTTTTACGCACCCCTTTAGGGGTGACACCTTGTGCTTTTAACACACTACGGATTTCAGCAATCGTGGATCCTTTCAACTCACCAGAAGTACGTTGACCATCACGATTAACACCCTTCCATTGGTAAGTAAAAACCTTAGGTTGGTGTTTGGTTTTTTTTTTCGCCTTTGGCTTTTTCTTTGCTGTTGTCGTGGCCATGCAACCAATCCTTTTATTATTTCGCTGTATACACATTAAATCATTATTATAAATAGAGAATTATAATTTTAAATGTTTAATTTGCTATAATCGACTATAGACGAATTAAAAGCTGGTGACACGGTTAATTTCCGCAATACTGGTCACGCCATGAATGACCTTGAGTAATCCTGATTGACGTAAATCTCGCATCCCTTGTTGCTTGGCCAAGGTGGCTATTTGGAGAGAGTTGCCGCCCTCCATAATCGTGCGAGCAATTTCATCACTCATTTTCATGACTTCGTATATACCCACTCGGCCTTTATAGCCACCGGAGCACAGTTCACAACCGACCGGTTTAAATACGCTAAAACCTTCTGCAATATTGGTTTCAGTAAAGCCTAAACGTTGCATTTCAGCAACTGGGATTTCTTCTTCATGTTTGCATGCTGGGCATAGACGTCTGGCAAGCCGTTGGGCAATAATTAAGTTTACAGAGCTGGCAATGTTATAACCGGGAACACCCATGTTGATTAAGCGGGTTAAGGTTTCTGCAGCCGAGTTAGTATGCAGGGTTGATAACACTAAGTGACCCGTTTGCGCCGCTTTAATGGCAATTTCGGCTGTTTCTAAATCGCGGATTTCACCCACCATCACCACATCGGGATCTTGACGTAAGAATGAGCGAAGTGCTGATGCGAAAGTTAAACCAGCTTTTAAATTAATGTGGACTTGGTTTACACCCTCAAGATTTATTTCGACCGGATCTTCAGCAGTAGAAATATTACGCTCTTCAGTATTAAGAATATTGAGGCCGGTATACAAGGAGACTGTTTTACCAGAACCTGTAGGGCCGGTGACTAAAATCATCCCTTGCGGTTTGGCAAGCATTTCTTCGTATAATAATCGTTGATCATCTTCATAACCGAGTTTTTCAATACCCAGTTGGGCGGAAGATGAATCCAATATACGCATTACGATCTTCTCGCCCCAAATGGTCGGCAAGCTACTGACACGAAAATCGATAGATTTGGTGCGCGACAGCTTCATTTTAATACGGCCATCTTGTGGAACTCGGCGCTCGGCTATATCCAGTTTCGACATCACTTTTAAACGGGCGGAAATGCGGTTGGAGAGATTGACTGGAGGTTCGGATACCTCATGCAAAATACCATCAATTCGAAAGCGGATACGATAGCGTTTTTCATAAGGTTCAAAATGTAAATCAGAGGCGCCTTTTCGGATAGCATCGGTGAGAATTTTATTAATATAGATTACAATAGGCGCATCGTCACTACTATCACCGCTTGGTTCATCTCGCCTTTCAGTATCTGCCACTTCCATATTGGCCAAGGCTTCTTCATCTGCGCCGGCTAAGTCCAAACCCGAGATATCATCTTCGATGATCTTCTCAAGAATTTTTAGGAGTTTGTCATCTTCAACTAAAATTGCCTCAGCATGTAAGCCTAAACTAAATTGAAAATCCTCAAGAGCAGCAATATTGGTTGGATCTGATGTGGCGATGTAAAGACGATTACCACGCTTGAATAGAGGTAAGCATTTATGTTTTTCTATGAGCTTTTTATTGAGCAATTCTTCTGCGATTCCAGCTACATCAAATTCACTTAAATCAAGTAATGGAGTCCCATATTCTTCATAGCAAAGTTCAGCAATTTCTCGAGCAGAAAGTGTCTTATTTTGAATCAATGAAGTCACCAATGATCGCTTTGTTTTTCTTGAATCACTAATAGCTGCAGCAAGCTGCTCTTCACTTAATATATTCTTACGAATAAAAAGTGTTGATAAACCAAGGTGGAGTGCTGCAGATGCCATTGTGTTACCTTTTTCAAAAAATTCTTTGGTACGTCTCAATAAATAATAACAGAATTTTTCTGTATCGTAATTCTTATCTTGACTTTTATCGAAGCTAATGTTGCCATTTAATATAAATGGATTCTAAAAACATATCTGCGTTATTACACTGCTGGAATAAACCTTTATTTACATCTTTTATGTATTGTGAACACAACTGCTTGAACATATTTGCTATCTTTTGATGGTTGTCTACGGTGCTAGCAGGTTGCCAAGTATTTGATGATAGATTTACGTATATCATTTCATCTTGCATATCAGGAAAAGTAGCTAATAATTCCTCATCTATAATAATAGCACGCTGCTTTGCTGCAATACTCTCATTATATATAGCCTCCTTTACTATTAGTTTTCCATTTGGTGCAACCGTGTAAAAATTTATACCCTTAGCTAAGGTTTGTAATAGTTGTAGTTTACCTAATGACATGACTAATGGGTTTATAGAACTTTCTAAATATATCTCCCTTGACTTTTCTGTTTTTGATATTGGCAACCCGGTCATTGTGTTCTCTTTTTTTAAACCAAGCACTTTAATTAAAGTTGGAGTCACATCTATTAATGAATAATTTTTGTTCTGGCTGGCAGTAAAAACAGCTTCTTTTTCAGAATAATTCTTAAAAGCCAGCATTACTTTAAATTGGCTTTTACTTAATACATTTGTGCCATGCCCTTGAGAGTTAACAGTAAAATTTGCATTTTCAAACAAACTAGTAGGTCCATCATCTTTATTTCCAAAGCTTTCACCATGATCTGATAAAATGATTACAATTGAGTTCTGTAATATATTTCTCCTGCTTAATTCATTTAATAATTTTCCAAATTGCTCATCAGCTTGAGCTAACATTGATAAGTATAAATATTCATCTGGTTTACTTGAATCAAATTCATGTTTGGCTGGGAAAGTTAATCGAGCACTTTTAAAAGGCCAATGAGGTAAGGTTAAATGTGTTGCAAGAAAAACTGGTTTTTTTTCGTCTAGTTTATCAATTTCACTTGCTATTTCTTGAACAAAATTCAAAGGTTCGTACGTCCACCATGCAGATCGGTTGTTATAAATGTACGGTGAAATTAACCGAAGTGATGTATGATTTAAAAATAGTGATACGCTAGGTATGCTATTTAAACTAGTTATTAGAAACTCTGCAGCATCTGCTGGGGGGCCTATGATGGTTTGAAAACCATAGCTCTCATCAATATTGTTAAATCTCCTTTCATCTTGAGCCCATACAGTTTGATAACCATTTTCGCTTAGTAAGTGAGCTATACTTGAATTTTTATCAACAATTTCTAAAGGAGTTAAATTAAAGCGGGCATTAGTTTCTACTGGGTATTTCCCTGTTAAAATAGAAGTCCAAGAAACGAAAGTTCTTGCAACAGGTGTGTATACATTTGGAATATATTGAGCCTGATTTATAAATGCATCAATGCTAGGTGTTACGGAATTTTTGAATCCATTGATTGTTAGTACATCTGGCCTAAGTGAGTCAACACCTACGATTATAACATTTTTTTCTGCTGAGAAATTTTTCAGAGTAGGAGCTTGAATCGGTAAAAACAGGCAAAGTAGGATTAATGTTAAAATTATGATATGTCGTTTATGATTGACTATAGCTAAAAGTATTAATGCGCACGAGAGAGTAACTAAAATAAAAGGGAGGTCATTTTTTATTAAAAACTCATAGCTAGTAGGTGAAAAAGGGTAAATTAAACTGTTTAAACTAAATGCTACTAGTAAAAATATAACCCACGACATAATAATTGAAAGCTGTTTGTTAATTATATTTTTTATTCTAAATGACACTTCTATCAAAAAAGAAAAATATGCACACAGTAATATTATTATTAAACTGGTAAAAATAGTTTTGATGATAGATGAAACGAAATTTATACTTTTTAGTGCAGCCTTTAAAGTAGGAACCAAGTCTGCAGATATCTCATTTATAAAAATGTTGTTGTTTATCAAAGCAAAAAAAAAGAATGTTAAAAATAAAATAAAACTAATAAAGCTATGGATACGCATTAAAAAACCTTTAAATATAAAAGGCAGCAAATTTTGCTACCTTTTATCATATTGTCAAATTAGCGACAGTTTGCCGGTAAATATTTGTCATTCAATGTACTGTCAGTACATTTCCACTCTACATTACCAGCAGATGAAAAAGTGGGTGTTAAAATTAAATTACCGCTCGCAACTAAAGTAGTATCAAAAACAACACTAATCTTACCTGCAGTACCAACTGTAACAGATTTTACAGCATTCCCTTTAATTGATGATGCAGCAGAAAGCCCTGCAACTGAGTTAGATGTTGGGGCTGTGCCTTTTGAGGCGTAATATTCAGTAACAGCAGTTTTAGCGCCAGCAGCAAGGCTTAAACCTTCAGTAACATGACCACGTTTAGTGAAGTCTTGATAAGCAGGCAGTGCGATTGCAGCAAGAATACCGATAATTGCGACTACGATCATTAATTCGATAAGAGTGAAACCCTTAGCGTTTTTGATTTGGTTAATACCTTTCATTTTTCTCTCCGTAAAATAGGCTGTGGCAGTTTCAATCCTAGAGTTTTAGCACACTTGTTTATAGTTGAGTGTGCTAAATGGCAATCCATATGCCTAAGGCCTTACAGACACAAATATGTGACATTAATTGTCACGATGTCGTTTATGTCGTCGCTTGTGCATATTACTCATACCATTGTGTGCAATGATTTAAGTTTTATGTGTCCATGATGACAAGGTTTGTTAATTCTTTTTTCTAAAAATGTGCTTTAGAGGGCTAAACCTATGAAACATTTTCAGTATAACAAGTTTTACAGTTTAGCCATCGCTATGTTTGTTATCCATTGGACAGTAAATTCCATCACTTATAGATAGTAACAAGCTACTTACTTTATTGTGTCAGTATTGCATTTCGGCTGAGCTGCAATGCTAGTGTAAACGCTCGTTTTATTAATCGGTAATATTAATATCACTAACAAGCCGTTGAATCAATGTTACGTGATTGATAAAAAATAGACGTTTTTTGCAACTTTAGTATTGCAGTACATGGCCGAAAGGCCAACTCGCCTACATTAGACGTTAGTATAAACCGCCTAAAAAAGGAATAGTTTTATGATACAAATTAAAAATAAATGTCTAAAAATGCTCTGCTTTCGCATTTTCCGCACATTATACTCTATATGTTTTTTGACGTGCTAGGCATAGAGGAAAAATTATTTGACAAAAATGCAACAATGTCGGTTTATTGGCGCTTTTTCTGATGGCGGATGTGACAGGTTTATCGCTAAGCTAAAAGCCTAGGTTCTAGAACGCTGCGCTGATAGATGCTATAAAATCTTAGCAGCAAAGCTGTCACTAGAAGCGCAGCGACCTAGCAGGACGCAGTCCGCTCTAGAACCTAGAATATATAAGGGTTAAGCCTTTAATCGCAAAGACAAATCTAACGCTTTGACATGTTTAGTCAGTGCGCCTACCGAAATATAATCAACGCCAGTTTGTGCAAAGGTGGCTAGGGTGTCTAACGTGACATTACCTGAAACTTCTAATTTTGCGCCTTTAGCTTGATCTTTATAACGATTATTAAGGCTGACTGCGTCGACCATCATGGTGACGTCAAAGTTGTCGAGCATAATGATATCTGCTCCGCCATCAAGTGCTTGGGTGAGCTCATCAAGAGACTCTACTTCCACTTCTACTGGCTTGTTACCATCTAAAGCGCGTGCTGCTGTAATGGCTTGTGAGATGCCACCGCAAGCCATAATGTGGTTTTCTTTGATTAAGAACGCATCGAATAAACCAATGCGATGGTTTTTGCCGCCACCGCAGGTTACTGCATATTTTTGGGCGGTGCGAAGACCAGGAATAGTTTTACGGGTATCGAGCAATTGAGTATGGGTACCTGCAAGTTTATTAACGTACAATTTTGTTAAGCTGGCTACCCCTGATAAGGTTTGAATGAAGTTCATTGCTGTACGTTCGCCAGTTAAAATCGCGCGTGCTGGGCCAGATAGTTCGCATAACAATTGATTGGCTACAATTAAGTCACCGTCATCAACATGCCAATGCAGCACGACCTCACTGCCCAGTTGATTAAATACTTGCTCTGCCCACGCTTTACCGCAAAAAACCCCATCTTCGCGGGTGATTAACGCGCCGGAAACGTGTTTGTCTGCAGGGATAAGCTGAGCGGTAATATCAGCATTGAGCATATCGTGAATGGTATTATGGGCTGTGTGACCTAAGTCTTCATCAAGCGCTGTTTGCACTGCATGACGGATGTCGTTTTCTAACATAAGCAAAATCCTTGCTAAAGAGTGTAATAAGGCTAAACAGTATCTGCATTCAACGGAGTGTTTGTTACAGAAAGCATTTGTTAAAGATTACCATAACTTGGCTAGATACTGACACTACCCAGTCGGCAATTTTCAGCATGGGTATGGCCGTTTAATACTGTTAAATTCAGATTGAGAATGGTTAAATAACCTTAGTTTGGGATAATAAACGGTTATCGAACTGTCCTTTGCTCCGCTAACTGTGTTGCATTGACATACAATAGACCAGCTACTGGCACTGCTAATGATAAGTGGCAGCACTTTGTTAACTAAGCAAATGACAAGTTTGATATCCAATAGGCCAATTATTCTCGTTTTGGCTTAAATCCTATTGTTAACTCTGGTTGAGGTTATGTCGTTATGTTTAAAGGATGAATATGGCAAAAGGCTTATTAAAACAAGGTTGGTTAGCCAGCGCTAAAAAGTGTATTTCGCCCCATTTTAATTCACGGCCAACAGATGAGGTGAGTTTGTTGGTGATCCACAATATTAGTTTACCGGCGGGGTGTTTTGGCTTACCGCACATTGATGCACTTTTTCAAGGCTGCTTAGATATTGAGGCCGACGACAGTTTTGCTGAGTTGGCAGGTTTGCAAGTCTCGGCACACTTTTTAATTCGCCGCGATGGTGAAGTGGTGCAGTATGTGAGTTGTGATGACAGAGCATGGCACGCTGGTATCTCTGAGTTCAACGGGCGTAAAGGCTGTAACGACTTTGCAATTGGTATTGAACTAGAAGGCACCGATAGTAGTGGTTATACCGATGAGCAATATCATCAATTAATGCTGTTAACATTTGAGTTAATGGCGCAGTATCCTATGATTAACGTAAATAATATTGTTGGCCATTGTGATATCGCACCAGGGCGTAAAACAGACCCAGGTTTTAGTTTTGATTGGCCTCGATATAAGCAAGCCATTGCCGTTGCCGTTGCTTAGGCTAGTCTTGTGGACATAACTGTTGTTGGTCGCATTTGCTGAGAGCATTTGTAGCCATCGCCCACGTAAAAACGGTTCTTTAATGGCGATAGCAACAACTGAATTGAAGTTAAAAGGATATTCATGGCGTTATTTTCATTATTAGTGGCAATTCTAGTTGAGCGTATGAAGCTTCTGCCGAGTGGTTGGCAGTTCGATAGTGTGATGACGCGTTACCAAAAGCAGTTTTGGGATAGCCAATCGCTAAAATCACCATTCGGTGTGGTGATTGCCATCGTGTTGCCTGCTTTATTAGTGTTGTTGATCAGTTTTCTGCTTGATGGCATTTTTTTTGATTTATTGAGCTTGTTGTTTTGGGTGCTGATATCGATTATTTGCTTTAGTCACCAAACATTACGAATTGTGTTTAAACAGTATATTCAAGCGGCATGCCGCGGAGATGTACAAGCCTGTTACTGTTACGCTAGCGAGTTGGACTCTACAGAGCATTTGGATGTAGTGGACGAACAGGATTTAGGCCGCAAAGTGGGCCAAATGGTGGCGTGGATTAATTACCGCTATTACGGTGCTGTGGCGTTGTATTTGATATTTTTAGGCCCAGTAGGTGCAGTTTTATATTGTACAGTGCGTTTTTATAGTGAGTACAACAGTAAGAATAAGCTTGAAATGCCATTGGTCGACCGTTTACAAATGATATTTGATTGGTTGCCAAGCAGAGTGTTTAGTTTTGGTTATGTGTTAAGTGGTCAGTTTAGTTCAGGGTTAAGCGTTTGGCGACAATATGGTTTAAGTGTCAATACCGATGCTAAAACGATAGTGACCCATACTGCTGTTGCGGCAGAGTCTTTACCTGAAGTTGGAGATGCGCCGTTGAGTGTGCAATCTACCTTGGCATTACTGGCATTAAGTAAGCGTAACTTTGTATTACTGCTAACCATGGTTTCGGTATTAACCATTTTTGGATTTGTTAGTTAGACTCTAGGGCGCTAAGCGGATAGTGCGCTGCGCTTCTAGGGCGTACTTCGTCCTGCTAGGACAGCTTCGCTGCTAAGATTCTAGGACAGCTTCGCTGCTGAGATTTTATAGCCTCTAGAAGCGTAGCGCTCTAGTTTCTAGGACTTCCGGATAAATGGTCTGACCCCTTAAGCATAAATATCAGTTATGCTCTGGGCTTGAGCGTTTTAAACAAAGCGGTGTTCTTTTGTCGGTTTGCTGATAACTAGACACGGCTTGTATGATTTGATAAAGTGCGCTCTCTCATATTAATTGGTAAGACCAATTGACAATTGCTTGTTTAGGGAGCAGAGCGCTACATGGCTTATATTAAGATTAACCAGCCAAAAATTTCTGATGTGATCATGGAGCAATTAGAGCGGATGATCCTAGAAGGCAGTTTGCAGCCTGGTCAGAAACTACCTCCTGAGCGCGAACTCGCGGTGCAATTTGAAGTGTCTCGTCCTTCTTTACGTGAAGCGATTCAAAAATTAGAAGCTAAAGGGTTGCTCATGCGTCGTCAAGGCGGTGGCACCTATGTTAAAGAACAACTGTGGCAAAGCCTTGCCGATCCTATCGTTGAATTAATGCATAACGACTCTGAAAGTCAGTATGACTTACTCGAATTCCGTCACGCCACTGAAGGCATGATGGCGTATTATGCTGCGCTGCGTGGCACCGATTCGGATATGCAGAATATTCAAAAACGAATTATTGAAGTAGAAGCTGCGACGAATATTGAGGCTAAAGCTGCTGCCATTGTACGTTTTTATCGTGCGGTTGCTGAGGCGTCACACAATGTTGCTATGTTGCATTTAGTATTAAGTTTAACCCCTGTGCTGCACAAAAATGTCGCACAAAATCTGGAGCTTTTAAGCATACGCGAAGAAGCTTCCACCATGGCAAATGATCACAGACGCGCGTTACTGGCTGCGATTATACGCCGGGACCCAGACGCTGCACGTGAAGCTTCGAATGAGCACCTAAGCTACATAGAAGAAGTCATGTTGTCAGTAAGGGAAGAAGACAGTCGGTTGCAACGTAGTTTGCGCCGTTTAAAGAGCGGCGTGTAGCACTTGTCACTTTGAATAAGAATACACTTTTGCTGTGTCAACAAGCAGCAAAAAGCCGAAATATAATCCGTATATAGAGAAGGACTGCGAGATGTCTGAAGATATGCTTCAAGATTTAGACCCATCAGAAACCCAAGAGTGGGTTGATGCTCTACAAGCTGTGTTAGAGCAAGAAGGGCCTGAACGTGCACACTTTTTACTCGAAAAATTAATCGACAAAGCTCGCCGTAACGGTACTCACTTACCGTATAACGCGACAACTGCGTATTTAAACACTATTCCAGCAGGCCAAGAGCCAAACATGCCTGGCAACCAAGAAATGGAACGCCGTATTCGGGCGATTATTCGTTGGAATGCTTTGGCTATGGTGTTACGTGGTTCTAAGAAAGATTTAGAGCTGGGTGGCCATATTTCAAGTTTCGCGTCTAGTGCGACAATTTACGATGTGTGTTTTAACCATTTCTTCCGTGCGCCTAATGAGCATGACGGTGGTGATTTGGTGTATTTCCAAGGTCATATTGCACCTGGTATTTATGCGCGTTCGTTCCTTGAAGGCCGTATTACTGAAGAACAAATGGCTAACTTCCGTCAAGAAGTTGATGGCAAAGGACTTTCTTCGTACCCACACCCTAAGTTAATGCCTACTTATTGGCAGTTCCCGACGGTATCGATGGGTCTTGGTCCTATTCAAGCGATTTACCAAGCGCGTTATTTAAAGTATTTAACTGACCGTGGTTTAAAAGATTGTTCTAAGCAGACTGTTTACTGTTTCTTAGGCGACGGTGAGTGTGATGAGCCAGAAGCATTAGGTGCTATTGGTTTAGCTGCTCGTGAAGAATTAGATAACTTAGTCTTTATCGTTAACTGTAACTTACAGCGTCTTGATGGTCCTGTACGTGGTAACGGTAAAATTATCCAAGAACTTGAAGGCGAATTCCGCGGCGCAGGCTGGGAAGTGGTTAAAGTGATTTGGGGACGCTATTGGGATCCGTTATTGGCTCGTGATACTAGCGGTAAATTATTACAGTTAATGGAAGAAACCGTAGACGGTGAATACCAAAACTGTAAAGCCAAAGGCGGCGCGTATACGCGTGAGCATTTCTTTGGTAAGTACCCTGAAACTGCAGAAATGGTTGCTAACATGTCAGATGATGACATTTGGCGCTTAAACCGTGGTGGTCATGATCCTGTTAAAGTTTACGCTGCACTTGAACATGCACAGAAAACTAAAGGTCGCCCAACCGTTATCTTAGCTAAAACCGTTAAAGGTTACGGTTTAGGTGATGCAGGCGAAGGTAAAAACATCGCTCACAACGTCAAGAAGATGGGCGCTGAATCTATTCGCTACTTCCGCGATCGTTTCAATATCCCGATCCCTGATGACCAGCTAGAAGATCTGCCTTTCTATCATCCTGGTCCAGACTCTGAAGAAGTGAAATACTTGAAGAGTCGTCGTGAAGCATTATTAGGTTATTTACCGCAACGTCGTGAAAAGTTCACTGAAGAGTTAGACATTCCTTCATTGAAAATTTTTGATTCGATTTTGAAAGGCTCTAATGGCCGTGAAATTTCGTCAACGATGGCGTTTGTACGTGTATTAACCGCGTTATTGAAAGACAAGGGTATTGGCAAGCGTATTGTGCCGATTATTCCTGATGAAGCGCGTACTTTTGGTATGGAAGGTTTATTCCGTCAAGTGGGTATTTATGCTCACGAAGGCCAAAAATATATCCCACAAGATTCTGATCAAGTGGCGTACTACCGTGAAGATAAAACCGGTCAGGTTTTACAAGAAGGTATTAACGAATTAGGTGCAATGTCATCTTGGGTATCAGCTGCAACTAGCTACTCAGTCAATAACATGCCAACGATTCCGTTTTACATCTACTACTCTATGTTTGGTTTCCAACGTATTGGCGACATGGCATGGGCTGCTGGCGACATGCGCGCTCGTGGTTTCTTAGTCGGTGGTACTTCAGGCCGTACAACATTGAACGGCGAAGGTTTACAGCATCAAGATGGTCACAGCCACGTATTGGCTAACACTATTCCAAACTGTATCTCTTACGATCCAACTTACGGTTATGAAATTGCAGTTGTAGTACAAGATGGTATTCGTCGTATGTATGGCGAAAATCAAGAAGATATCTTCTTCTACCTAACCACAATGAACGAAAACTATGTTCAGCCAGAAATGCCAGCCGGTGCCGAAGAAGGTATTGTCAAAGGTATTTACAAGCTTGAAACCGTTGCCGGTAGTGGTAAAGGTAAAGTGCAGTTAATGGGTTGCGGTACGATACTTGAAGAAGTGCGTAAAGCTGCACAAGCATTAGCAAAAGACTTTGGCGTAAGCGCTGACGTATTCAGTGTAACTAGCTTTAACGAGTTAACTCGTGACGGCCAGGCTGCTGAGCGTTGGAACATGTTGCACCCAACAGCAAAACCTAAGCAAGCATATATTAGCCAAGTATTATCTGCAGACGCGCCAGCGATTGTGGCTACTGACTACATGAAGATATACGGCGAGCAATTACGTGCTTTCGTACCGACAGACTATAAAGTACTTGGTACTGATGGTTTTGGTCGTAGCGATAGCCGCGCAAACTTACGTCACCACTTTGAAGTAGACGCTAAGTTTATTGTTATTGCGGCACTGAAGTCTCTTGTTGATCGTAATGAAATGCCTGTTGATGTGTTGACTAAAGCCATCGCTGAATATGGTATTGATGCTGACAAGATTAACCCACAGTTCGCGTAAGGGGATACAAAATGGCTGAATTAAAAGAAGTTTTGGTTCCTAACATCGATACTGATGCAGTACAGGTTATTGAAATTTGTGCTGCGGTTGGTGATTATCTTGAAAAAGAAGCATCAATCATTACAGTTGAAAGTGATAAAGCGACCATGGACATTCCAGCACCTTTTGCTGGTACGTTAGCAGAATTAAAAATCGCTGTCGGTGATACCGTTTCTGAAGGTACCTTGATTGCGATGATGAGTGCAGCTAACGCTGCACCGGCTAAAGCCGAAGCAGCTGCGCCAGCACCTAAAGCTGAAGCGCCAGTGGCACAAGCAGCAGCTCCTGCACCAGTTACGCCAGTTGCCGCACCAAGTGTTGGTAGCTCAGAAGTGATTGAAGTAAAAGTACCTGATATCGGCGGAGACACAGACGTGTCAGTCATTGAAGTATTAGTTGCTGTTGGTGATAGCATTGACGTTGATACGGGGTTAATTACCTTAGAAACCGATAAAGCAACCATGGACGTACCGTCACCTAAAGCGGGTGTGGTTAAATCAGTGACAGTGGCCGTTGGCGACAAAGTGTCTGAAGGTTCATTGGTTATCACGCTAGAAGTTGCTGGTTCTGCGCCTGTTGCAGCTGCACCTACTGCATCTGCGCCACAAGCCGCTGCACCGGTTGCTCAAGCGGCTCAGGCCCCTGCAGCACAAGCCGCAACGACAACTCAAGTACAAGAAATTCATGTGCCTGATATTGGCGACGCCAATGATGTTGATATTATCGAAGTGTTGGTTTCGGTTGGTGATGAAATCACTGCAGATCAAGGGTTAATTACCCTTGAAACAGATAAAGCTACGATGGAAGTGCCAGCACCGTTTGCCGGTAAATTAGTGTCGTTAACGGTTAAAGTGGGCGATAAAGTGTCTCAAGGTAGCTTAATTGCGACCATTGAAACCACTAGCTCTGCACCAGTAGCGCAAGCTGCTCCTGCTCAAGCAGAGCCCGCTCCAGCGGCAGCCGCGCCAACTATGGCGGCTAATCGTCCATCCACTCCACCAGTGCCGTTTCACCCAAGTGCTGCAGTGACTGCGTCAACTGGCGTTGTTCATGCTTCGCCTGCGGTACGTCGCTTAGCGCGTGAGTTTGGTGTTGATTTAACCAAGGTTTCTGGTACTGGCCGTAAAGCGCGTATTTTGAAAGAAGACGTGCAAGCGTTTGTGAAATACGAATTATCACGCCCTAAAGCAACTGCTGCTACAGCGGTTTCTGGTGGTGCCGGTGGCTTAAACGTGATTGCAGCGCCTAAAGTTGATTTCAGTAAGTTTGGTGAAGTGGAAGAAATACCACTAAGCCGTATCCAGAAAATCTCTGGTCCTAACTTGCATCGCAACTGGGTAACTATTCCACATGTCACCCAGTTTGACGAAGCTGATATCACTGAGATGGAAGCATTCCGTAAGCAGCAGAACGACCTTGCCGCGAAGAAGAAAGCGGATTACAAGATCACTCCACTAGTGTTCATGATGAAAGCTGTCGCCAAAGCATTAGCTGAGTTCCCAGTGTTTAACTCTAGTTTGAGCCCTGATGGTGAGTCGCTTATTCAGAAGAAGTACTTCCACATTGGTGTTGCTGTTGATACGCCAAATGGCCTCATGGTTCCGGTGGTACGTGACGTTGATAAGAAAGGCATTGTTGAATTGTCGCGTGAGTTAACCGACATTTCTATCCGTGCTCGTGACGGCAAACTTAAGTCTGCTGACATGCAAGGTAGCTGTTTTACCATTTCAAGTTTAGGTGGTATTGGCGGTACGGCGTTTACGCCGATTGTTAACTACCCAGACGTGGCGATTTTAGGTGTATCAAAATCTGAAATTAAGCCAAAGTGGAATGGTAAAGAGTTTGAACCTAAATTAATGTTGCCGTTATCGTTGTCATATGACCATCGCGTTATTGATGGCGCAATGGCTGCACGCTTTAGTGTGACCTTGTCTGCGATACTATCAGACATTCGTACATTGATTTTATAACCACAAAGGTCGCTCATATGAGCGACCTTTTTATTGTGATCGGTTTCAAACAAATTGATTTGAGTATAAAATGCGCCCATCCCAATTTTTTAGTCCACAATTGAAAGAAATTGGAAGTGAAACGTAAGTTTCAAGCTGGCGACATCGACATTTGGGCCGATCCGTCTTTCACACGGAATGAACAAGATTAGAGGAAATCATGAGTAACGAAATCAAAACTCAAGTAGTCGTACTAGGAGCAGGCCCAGCAGGTTATTCTGCGGCGTTTCGTGCTGCTGACTTAGGCTTAGACACCATAATTGTTGAGCGTTTCAGTACCCTTGGTGGTGTGTGTCTAAACGTTGGTTGTATTCCTTCAAAAGCACTATTGCACGTAGCAAAAGTCATTGAAGAAGCCAAAATTGTTGCTGACCATGGTGTTGTTTTTGGTGAGCCAAAGATTGATTTAGACAAATTACGTAGCTTTAAAAATAAAGTCATTGGCCAATTAACAGGCGGTTTAGGCGGAATGTCTAAAATGCGTAAAGTTGATGTGGTTAATGGTTTTGGTAAGTTCACTGGCCCTAATAGCTTAGAAGTTACTGCTGAAGATGGCACTGTGACTGTTGTTCAGTTTGAACAAGCCATTATTGCAGCGGGTTCACGTCCAATTAAATTACCGTTTATTCCACATGACGACCCACGTATTTGGGACTCAACTGATGCACTTGAACTGAAAGAAGTGCCTGGTAAGTTATTAGTGATGGGTGGCGGTATTATTGGTCTAGAAATGGGTACTGTGTATTCATCTTTAGGCAGTAAAATTGACGTGGTTGAAATGTTTGACCAAGTTATTCCTGCTGCAGATAAAGACGTTGTCCGTGTATTCACTAAGCAAATCAAGAAGAAGTTTAACCTTATTCTTGAAACTAAAGTGACCGCAGTTGAAGCAAAAGACGACGGTATTTACGTAACAATGGAAGGCAAGAATGCACCTGCCGAACCTGTTCGTTACGATGCTGTTTTAGTCGCAATTGGTCGTTCACCTAATGGTAAGTCTTTAGCTGCTGAAAAAGCAGGTGTGAATGTTGATGAACGTGGCTTTATTAACGTTGATAAGCAGTTACGTACTAACGTACCGCATATTTATGCTATCGGTGATATCGTTGGTCAGCCTATGTTGGCTCATAAAGGTGTGCATGAAGGTCATGTTGCAGCGGAAGTGATTTCGGGCATGAAGCACTACTTCGATCCTAAAGTGATTCCATCAATTGCTTATACTAATCCTGAAGTAGCATGGGTCGGTTTAACTGAGAAAGAAGCGAAAGAGCAAGGTATTGCTTACGAAACCGCAACTTTCCCTTGGGCTGCAAGCGGCCGTGCAATCGCTTCAGATTGCAGTGAAGGTATGACTAAGTTAATTTTCGACAAAGAGACTCATCGCGTGATCGGTGGTGCTATTGTTGGATCTAACGGCGGTGAATTATTAGGTGAAATTGGCCTAGCAATTGAAATGGGTTGTGATGCTGAAGATATCGCATTAACGATTCATGCTCACCCAACATTGCATGAGTCTGTAGGCTTAGCGGCTGAAATGTATGAAGGTTCAATTACTGACTTACCTAACCCTAAAGCGGTTAAGAAGAAGTAATTAACGCTGACTAAATAGCCTTAAAAAAAGCATTCCATTTTGGGGTGCTTTTTTTTGTCTTTTTTCTGATATTTTAGGCTAGTCTTAATGATTAATATGTGTGAGTTATATTACGTTATAGGGCATTTCACAACATGTTGATTTAGCAGAATAGAAAGCGAATCGAATAATGATTCAATCGGGGGTGACTTTCCTACTAAAATAATGTTAAAACATTAATATTACTTATAAAAATCGCATTCAAGTCGTTAACAATAAAAATAAGTGATATTAACTTTTTTGGCTAGTAACCGATCCATCACAACACCAAGATGATTAATGTGTCGATGATGATAAGCCTGTTTTTTGCTACGTGTGGGGCTTGCCTGCATTTGATCACGTAAAGGATAAACTGAATTTATGACCAGAGCAGTATTGGTGAGCCTAGGCTGTTTTATATTGTCTTTATTTACTGTATTGCCTGCGTGTAGTGCAGACATTGTTCAGCGAGTCTTTAACGCCAAAGATGGCTTAGCTAATGCGACGATTCAAGACATTAGTTTTGACCGTTATGGTTATGTTTGGCTGGCGACTCAGCAAGGTCTTTATCGCGTTAGTAATAGTAAAGTAAGGCGTATTGATAAAGTGGGTTTTGATTCGGTACTTGATGACGAATTGATTACAACAGTGGTTAATTCTGGCCAAGACCATTTACTTGTTGGCACCAATTCCTCGCTATATCTTTACAGTATTTTAGATAATCACTTCAGTTTATTGCTTAAACCTGAAGATAATGATGCGACTAATATCAATAACAGTATTCGTGTGGCGGCAACTCAGCGTCAGCTTGATGGACGATTGCTGATACTCGCTTATTCTGGTCAAGTGTATTATTTTGATGATGCTTCTCAGCAATTGTCTTTATCTCCAAGTCATTCTTTAGACCATAATTTACCTTGGCGCAATGCGCTTGAATTGCACAATTCCCAGTATTTGTTTTCAACTAATCACGAGCTTCAACTTCACCAAGCCGATGGTAGCTTCATTGGTCTATTTTCGTTGTCTGATAAAAATGATTCCATCAGGAAGTTGTTTCAAGATAGACAACAACGAGTGTGGATGCTGACATCGAAAGGTTTATTTAAGGTCAATACTGAAACGCTTACGGTGCAATCTGTGCCTGAGATTCCCTATTATGTTGACCAAATGGAGCAAGATCTTAATGGTGACTTGTGGATTTCAAGCCGAGCAGGATTGATTTTTTGGAGTCCAGAAAACAACAAGTTAACCGTATACCATGACGAGCTTAAACAGCGAGCTAATATTGATTACATTCATGATATGGCTGTGGATTCTGAAGGTTTACTGTGGGTTGGTGGCTCTGGTGATGGGTTAGCGGTGATAGCGGGTAAACCTCATTTTTTAATTGAAGATTATTCTAAAAAGCCGCCTTATCAACTTGATAATGAAATGGTGTGGTCGGTATACAGCGAAGGCGATAAGGTGTGGCTAGGCACCGATGGTGGTTTGTCTGTCGTTAACACTCAAAACCAAACCTCAACCATGGTAATCCCCAAAGGATTTGAACTGAGTGACAGTATTTATCGAATTGAGTCTTTAAACGCACAGCATCTTGTGTTGGCCACGACCAGTGGCTTATATGTTGTTAATAAATTGACTAATGCCAGTACCGACTTTGCGACTTGGAGTGGTGGTAAAGAGTCACTGGACGATAGAATCGTCATTGGTATTTATCGTGACGAGTTACTGAGTGATGTGATTTGGTTTACCACCACTAAAGGATTGTATTATTGGCAAGATGGTAATACTGATTTGACGTTACAAGTTTTATCAGATGGCCAGCAGTCATTAAGTCATACGCTATATAAAGCCTTATTAAGGGATGATGCTGATCATTTATGGATTAGTGGCAGTAAACATTTTGGCTATTTAACGACTACGGGTGAATATATTTCTAAAGTGGATGTATTTGCTGATTTTACAAATGTCCCAACCATGAATAGTCTTATGCAAGTGGCGCCGGGGGTTATATGGCTAGGCACGTCCCAGCAAGGTATTTATCAATTCAATACTCAAACCGATGAGCTTATTTCGCTGGATCAACAGTGGAAGATTGATTGTAAAGTGGTGTTCTTTTTACAGGACACTGAAGCAGACCATATTGTTGGCTGTGCCAGTGCCATTATTAAGGTTAATAAGGCGACAGGTAAAGTCAGTTCGTTTAGCCATAAAGACGGTTTTATTTCCGATGAATTTAATGAGTCGGCAAAGTTTTATGACCCTGCAAAAGGCTTTTTTGTGGGTACGCCAGACGGAGCGATGTTAATCGATCTCGATAAACTAGCGCCGCGGACTGTAAATGACAAAGTGATACTTGAATCTGTGTCGGTATTTTATGAAAACAATACCGAGGTTTATCTCATTCCAAGTCAATTGTCGCAAGTCGAACCGGGTGCCAGCTTAATTAGCTTTCAAATTGCCGTGCTCGATTACCTTGATGATAAGCCAATGACCATACAGTATCGTTTGGTCAAAGATGGCGCAGACTCTGGCAATTACGTGTTATTAGAAGGCCAGTCACAGATTAATATTACCGGTTTAAGCGCTGGGTCGTATGCACTTGAGCTTTTATATAAAAGAAATGGCGTGTGGTCGAATGAGCCATTTCAATATCGATTTACTGTAAAGCAGTTTTGGTGGCGCTCACAACAATTTAAAGGCGCATTGATTTTTAGCATATTACTGATAGCCGCCATTATATTGTTATATAGACAGCGGCAAATTCATCGGTTTAAGCAAATGAATCATGCTTTGGTTGAAAGTGATGAACGCCTACGTCAATCGTTAAAAGGCAGCGATTCGGACCTATGGGAGTGGCATAAATCAACACAAGTGCTGTCACTCGATAATCGCGGTGGTGTATTAGGACCAGAGCAGCAGATTGACGTTAAACTAGAAGAGATCCCAATTCATCAAGACGATGTTGAGAGAATCACATCGGTTTGGCAGGACCTTGTTAACGGTAACGTCGAGATGATTGATGCCGAGTATCGATATCGTAATCAGCATGATCATCAGTGGCATTGGTTACGAATTAAAGGCCGTGCTATTGAGGTAGATCTTAACAATGGAAGATTAATTTATGCTGCAGGGATGTATACCGACATCACTCAACAAAAAACCCTTGAAAGTGAGGTTAATTTATTAGCCCAAGCATTTGAAAATACTTCCGAAGGCATGTTGATATTAGACATGAAAAAGAACATCAAAATTAGCAATGCTGCGGCTAATTTAATTCTAGCGGCTAAAAAGAGTGATTTGGCCGGCACGCCTTTTTCCGACTTAGTGTTTGAGACCGTAGAACCTTTTGATATGAACGATGTGTTCGATAAGGAGCGCTTTTGGACCGGAGAATGTGAATTTAATTGTAGTGATGGTAGCCGATGCCCTGTTTGGATCAATGTATCGACCATGTTCAATATGAATGGTTCGGCATTACATTATGTGGTGGTGTTTTCTGATATCACTGAACGTAAGCATAATGAGTTACATCTGCGCCGTTTAGCAAACAATGACATGTTAACCGGCTTAGCTAATCGAGCGATGTTTTCGCGCCGATTGGGCCAGGTTATTGAAATAGCAAAACAGCATAAAGAAACCTTAGCACTATTGTTTTTAGACCTCGACAGATTTAAACATGTTAACGACTCATACGGTCACAGTATGGGTGATGCATTACTCGTTGAAGCTGCAAGTCGACTACAGTCTTGTTTGTCTGAAGAACATTTATTGTGTCGTTTTGGTGGTGATGAGTTTGTTATTTTGCTGCGTGATGCAAAAGACGTCGACACCATTAACCACATTGCCAAACAGTTATTAAAACAAATCGAAACGCCTTTTAAATTATACGGTCGAGAATTTTTTATTTCGACCAGCATTGGTATTAGCATTTGGTCTGGCGATGATCAAACGCCTGAAACCTTAATTAAAAACGCCGATTTAGCCATGTACCATGCTAAAGAGGAGGGCCGTGGTAATTTTCAATATTATTCAGCAGAACGGAATGCAGAAGCCTTATATCACTTACGCATAGAGGCTGATTTGCATCGAGCGATACTGTGCAATGAATTTGAATTGTATTACCAGCCTCAGATAGATGTTAACCAACAAAACAGTATTGTTGGCGTTGAAGCGTTAATTCGTTGGAAACACCCAAAAGATGGCATGGTTAACCCCGATGTGTTTATAGGTATTGCAGAATCCTGTGGTTTAATTGTTGAGATTGATCGTTGGGTGCTAACTCAAGCTTGTCTCGACGGTGCAGATTGGCATCAGCGATACCAAAGCGACATAAAAGTGTCGGTTAATGTGTCTGCAATGCATTTCAGACAGCCAGACTTTATCGACTTTTTAACCGCAACATTACATCAAACTGGCATGCCTGCTAAATGTTTGTCGGTAGAAATTACCGAAGGCGTATTGATGAAAGAAATTGCTATCGCCAGCCAGCATTTACTCGCGTTGGAGCAGTTAGGTATTGATGTTGCTATAGATGATTTTGGTACAGGTTATTCGTCGCTTGCGTATTTACGTTCATTCCAAGTCAATATTCTGAAAATAGATCGCTCGTTTTTAATTCATATTGACAACCATCAAGCCGATCAAGCCATTGTGAGCAGTATTATTGAATTAGCACGTAACCTATCGCTTGAAGTCGTGGCTGAAGGTGTTGAAACATCTGAGCAACTTGCACAAGTCGTTAAGCGTGGTTGTCATATTATTCAGGGATATTATTTTGCCAAGCCGATGCCCAAAGCCGAACTTGAGCTCGATATTAAGCGACAAATGGGGATTAATGAATGATGAGTTCATTAGTGATGGCAGGGTAATCTTGTTACTGCTATCCATTAGTATGGGTATTGATTAAATTTTGTTAGAATAAGTTGTTTTTACCTACTTTCGGAATGATTTATGCAACAAATTTTGCGCCTTAACTTACCTACCTGGTTTTTGGCTAGCTGTATTTGCTTTAGTCTAGTAGTGCAACCTGTCTATGCTGCAAAAAAAGCCGCTAAAGAAAGGCCCACTATTGGCTTAGTGCTGAGTGGCGGCGGCGCAAAAGGTGCTGCTCATATTGGTGTGTTGAAAGTACTTGAAAAATATCATATTCCTGTTGATTACATTGCGGGTACCAGTATTGGTGCTTATGTTGCTGGCATGTACGCGTTAGGCTATAACGCCGATCAAATAGAAGAAATAATGCTTAGTGGTGAGTGGTCTAAAGGCTACTCAGACACCATTCCGCGCGATAAATTAAGCTACCGTGATAAACAGCAACGAGATCAGTTTAATATTCCACTGACCGTGGGTTATAACAATAATAGCTTAACCTCACCTAGTGGTTTGTTACGTGGCCAAAGCATGTCTCAATTACTGCGCCACTCCACTGGGTTAGTTGAACAGTTTGGTGACTTTGATGAACTCGCGATTCCGTACCGAGCGGTAGCGACGGATTTAGCAACCAGTGAAGCAGTGGTGTTATCCAGCGGCAGTGTAGTACAAGCCATGCAAGCATCTGCCACCGTTCCAGGTGCATTGCAGCCAGCATTGATTAACGGTCGTTTACTGGTTGATGGCGGAATTGCCAATAATATGCCTATCGATGTGGTAAAAGCCATGGGGGCAGATATCATCATTGCCGTCGATATTGGTTCCGCACTGACCAAACAAGAACATTTAGACAGTACCATTGCGGTTTTAGAGCAACTTTCAACTATTTTGACTCAAGCGAGCACTGCTCGCCAAAAAACCTTACTGACGTCTAGCGATATCCTCATTCGTCCCGCCATTGATAGCCTTAGCACCACTGATTTTTCAATCATGCCATTAGCGCTCAAATTAGGTGAAAATGCCGCCAATTTAGAGTTAGTGAAGTTGGAAGCGCTTGGTATAAGTGAGCAAGACTATTTAGCTTATCAAGCGGATAAATTACAACAAAGTTTACTGTGGATCGATCCGCTTAAAAAACCCATTTATAAAATTGCTTTCGACAATCAATCAAAAGTCAGTGAAAAATTACTGCGTGAGCGTTTAGGGATTACCGAAGGCGTTGTACTGACCAAAGAAGAGTTAAATTTAGCGTTAAATCGAGTGTATTCACTGAATAAATTCGAGCGTGTCGATGCCGAGTTTGAAGATGTTGAACAGGGCCGAATTTTAACCATTACCACCAGAGCCAAATCATGGGGGCCGAATTACTTTCAAGCAGGCTTTAACTGGGAAGATGATTTCACCTTAGATTCGGCTATTACACTCAGTTTGGCTTACACCATGACCGACTTAACTGAAAATGGTGGTGAGTGGCGTAACGAATTAGAACTGGGGTATAAAAAGTTAGTCGGCACTGAGTTTTATCAACCATTAGACCGTGATCAAACATTTTATAGCCTAGCGCGATTCCAGTATGAAATGAAAGATTGGGATTTAATTGATCAAGATAGCCGTTATGTAGAACTCGAAAATAATGTTGCTCAAATCGTTTTAGGTATCGGCTATAACTTTGATTCAGATGGTATTATCGAATTAGGCTTTGTCGGCGAAGATGGTCGGGTTAGCAGTGAATTTGGCTCGGTTGATTCACTAGATTATCATTCCACGGGTGGCTATTTAAAAGTGGCCTACGACAGCCTAAACAGCATTAGCTTCCCGACGGAAGGTAATCGAATTACCTTTGTCAGCTACTTAAGAGATGAATCCTACAATGGACTAAGCAATGTCGATACGACTTTTAGTGATGACTTAGCATGGCAATTTGAAGCAGATTGGAAAGGTGCGTTGAAACTCGGAAATCACGCCATTGTAGGTAAGATGGAACTGGCAACTGTTGAGAATGACGGTAACTTTACCTTGCATGTGGCAGATTTAGGCGGCTTCTTGAATTTGTCGGGTTTCCGTAAAGACACCTTAATTGGTGCACATAAAGTGTTTGGAGCCGTGATTTATCAATATGATCTCGGCCGTGATGTACTGATCACCGACTTGCCTTTGTATTTAGGCACCAGTCTTGAAGCCGGTAATGTGTGGTTTGATCGTGATGATGTCGATTTAGATGATTTGATTTACGCCAGTAGTTTGTATTTAGGTACTGATACCGACTGGGGCCCGGCAGCATTAGGTTTTGGTTTTACCGATCGCGGTGAAACAGCATTCTATTTGTTTGTCGGTAAAAACTTTTAGGCAGTCTATCTAAGCCAAAAGCCAAAAGCCTAGAGGCTTACGAGCTAAAAGCCTAGAGGCTAGAGCGCTTCGCTGCTAGAGGCTATAAAATCTTGGTGACGAGCGGTGGCAAGCGATGACGAGAGATAACAATCGAGCTAAAAGCCTAGTGGCTAGAGCGCTTCGCTGCTAGAGGCTATAAAATCTTGGTGACGAGCGGTGGCAAGCGATGACGAGAGATAGCAATCGAGCTAAAAGCCTAGAGGCTAGGACGCTGCGCTGCTAGAGGCTATAAAATCTTGGTGATGAGCGGTGGCAAGCGATGGCAAGCGATAACAATCGAGCTAAAAGCTAAAAGCTAAAAGCCTAGAGGCTAGGACGCTTCGCGGCTAGAGGCTATAAAATCTTGGTGACGAGCGGTGGCAAGCGATGACGAGAGATAACAATCGAGCCAAAAGCCTAGAGTGCCCTATCCGTGAGCGCAGCGTTCGCTGTTATCGCTTGTTATCGTCCTCGCAGCGAAGCTGTCCCTAGCAGGACGAAGTCCGCTCTAGAAGCGCAGCGGACTATCCGCGTAGCGGTCTAGGACCTTAGCAGCGTAGCGGCCTAGGCCTCTAGCAGCGCGGGTAATAATCCTGCGTGAGCTAGCTGATGATGGGCAATCACCCATTTAGCTTGTGTAGCAGTGTGAGGCGCAGGAATTGCCACGGTTTGCATACTGGCTGCCCGCGCGGCGATTAAGCCATTAAACGAATCTTCAATTGCGATACATTGTCCCGGTGCGATGCCCAACCCTTTAGCACAATTTAAATATACCTCAGGATGTGGTTTACCATAATCGAGATTTTCAGCTGACTCAATCGCATCAAAATAATGGCCAATGGCCAGCTTATGCAGCACAGCTTCAATAATTAATGACGATGACGAGGTGGCTAATCCTATTTTAAGCCCTAAACGTTTGCACGCCTCTAGCGACTCAATAACGCCTCGCATCGGTTCACCATTGGCTTTTATTTGGCTTACCACTTCATTAACGATGGTATTCGCTGTAGCTGTATTGTCGTAATTCGGCCAAGGAAAACGTTGGTACCAATAGCTAACAACATGATCAATACGCAAGCCTGTGGTTTGCTCTACTTCTTCAAGACTGAGGTTAAGCCCAAAGCTATTTAGCACCGTCAGCTCGGCCAACTGCCAAGCCGGTTCGGAATCGATTAAAATTCCATCCATATCAAAAATAACGGCTTTTATTTGGTTTGACACAATACTGACTCCATAAACGGCACAACGTAAAGTGTTAATTATTACGTTGTTGTTGATTAGACACAATCAAAACACACTTTTTAAAAAATATTTCATCTAAAAAAGGGGATATCTTTTTGTATATAGTTTAATCAGCGGGTGCTGTATAAGTTAATGTATTTAAATGTTTTTCCGTCTATTTCAAACTATTGTCTAATTTTATTTTATTCAACTTAGCGCTAAATTGATTTTTAGGTTGATAAATCGCGTTGATTTCATACCTCTGAGAGTGTGAGCTGATTCATACTTTTATAAAGCTGTAGTATACTGGAGGTCGGATTTCAAGCCCGAACCAGTGGAATTATCAGCGTAACCATAGTGGCGCTGAGTTTCGCCGTTAGGCGCCAAACAAAGAGGAATGTTGCCGTGCTAGAAGCATATCGTAAACACGTCGCAGAACGTGCTGCAGAGGGCGTAGTCCCTAAGCCATTAAATGCACAACAAGTGGCTGAACTGGTTAAGTTATTTGAAACACCACCAGCAGGTGAAGAGGCGTTCATCCTCGACTTGCTCGAAAATCGTATTCCACCAGGAGTAGACGAAGCTGCTTACGTTAAAGCCGCTTTCCTTGATGCAGTCGCTAAAGGCACTGTGTCATCTCCTATCTTAAGCGCAGAACACGCTGTTAAACTGCTTGGCACCATGCAAGGCGGTTACAACATTGAGCCGCTAATTGACCAACTAGATAATGCAGCACTAGCACCTCTATCTGTTAAAGCACTTTCAAATACATTGTTGATGTTTGATTCATACCACGATGTTGTTGAAAAAATGCAAGCGGGTAATGACTTTGCTAAGCAAGTTGTCGACGCTTGGGCCAATGCTGACTGGTTCTTAAACCGTCCAAAATTGGCTGACAAAGTATCATTAACAGTGTTTAAAGTGTCTGGTGAAACCAACACTGATGACTTGTCGCCTGCGCCAGATGCATGGTCTCGTCCAGATATTCCATTACACGCATTAGCAATGCTAAAAAATGCGCGTGACGGTATTGTGCCTGATGAATCAGGTGTTGTTGGTCCAATCAAAGAAATCGAAGCATTAAAAACTAAAGGTTTTCCTTTAGTTTACGTTGGCGATGTTGTTGGTACGGGTTCTTCACGTAAATCTGCTACTAACTCAGTGTTATGGTTTATGGGTGATGACATTCCTTTTGTGCCTAACAAGCGTGCTGGTGGCTTCTGTCTAGGTAACAAAATTGCGCCTATTTTCTTCAACACCATGGAAGATGCGGGTGCATTACCGATCGAACTCAACGTTGATCAAATGGAGACCGGTGATGTGATCGATATCTACCCTTATGAAGGTGTAGTTAAGCGTCACGGCACTGATGAAGTTATCTCTACATTTGAGCTTAAAACCGAAGTATTGTTAGATGAAGTTCGTGCTGGTGGTCGTATTCCGTTGATCATTGGTCGTGGCCTTACTGATCGTGCGCGTGAAACCTTAGGTCTTGAAGCATCGAAAGTATTCGTTCGTCCACAAGATATCGCCGCTTCTGATAAAGGTTATACTTTAGCTCAGAAAATGGTTGGTAAAGCATGTGGCGTATCAGGTGTTCGTCCTGGTCAATACTGCGAACCTAAGATGACCTCTGTAGGTTCACAAGACACTACCGGCCCTATGACACGTGATGAGTTAAAAGACTTAGCATGTTTAGGCTTTAGTGCTGATTTAACCATGCAGTCATTCTGTCACACTGCCGCTTATCCAAAGCCAGTTGATGTAACGA
Organism: Shewanella sp. SR44-4; assembly: GCF_014163715.1. Taxonomy (NCBI): domain Bacteria; kingdom Pseudomonadati; phylum Pseudomonadota; class Gammaproteobacteria; order Alteromonadales; family Shewanellaceae; genus Shewanella; species Shewanella sp. SR44-4. Next base: position 30,711 of record NZ_JACJDU010000015.1, read on the forward strand.
CTCACCACACACTACCGGATTTCATTATGAACCGTGGTGGTGTTGCTTTACGTCCAGGTGATGGGGTTATTCACTCGTGGTTAAACCGTATGTTACTACCAGATACCGTCGGTACTGGTGGTGATTCACATACTCGTTTCCCTATTGGTATTTCGTTCCCTGCCGGTTCTGGTTTAGTGGCGTTTGCTGCTGCAACAGGTGTCATGCCTCTTGATATGCCTGAATCAGTGCTAGTGCGCTTTAAAGGCGAAATGCAACCCGGTATTACCTTACGTGATTTAGTCCATGCTATCCCATTAAAAGCAATTGAAATGGGTCTGCTAACGGTTGAGAAGAAAGGCAAAATCAATGCTTTCTCTGGCCGCGTATTAGAAATCGAAGGTCTTGAAAAACTTAAAGTTGAACAAGCATTCGAATTATCTGATGCATCTGCTGAGCGTTCAGCTGCAGGTTGTAGCATTAAGCTAGACAAAGAACCAATCATTGAATATCTAACCTCTAACATCGTGATGTTAAAGTGGATGATTGCAGAAGGTTATGGCGATCGTCGTACGATTGAACGTCGTATTACTGCTATGCAAGAGTGGATTGCCAAGCCAGAGTTGATGGAAGCAGATAAAGATGCAGAATATGCTGAAATTATCGAAATCAACTTAAACGACATCAAAGAACCAATCCTTTGTGCACCAAACGATCCTGATGATGCAGTATTATTATCAAGCGTTGCACAAACTAAGATTGACGAAGTGTTTGTTGGTTCTTGTATGACTAACATCGGTCACTTCCGTGCTACCGGTAAGATGTTAGAAAAGTTTGCTACTACGCTACCAACTCGTTTATGGATTGCACCACCAACTAAGATGGACCGCGATCAATTAACTGAAGAAGGTTACTACTCAATCTTCGGCCGTGTTGGTGCCCGCATCGAGATACCTGGTTGTTCTCTATGTATGGGTAACCAAGCACGTGTTGCAGAAGGTGCTACTGTAGTATCAACTTCTACACGTAACTTCCCTAACCGTTTAGGTACTGGCGCAAACGTATACTTAGCATCAGCTGAGTTAGCAGCAGTAGCAGCGTTATTGGGTCGTTTACCTTCAGCAGAAGAGTATCAAGAATACGCTAAAGAATTAGATGCAACAGCAGCTGATACTTACCGTTACTTGAACTTCGACCAAATCGATTCTTACACTAAGAAAGCCGACAGCGTGATTTTCCAAGCCGCGCTTTAAGCTTAAACGAGTTAACAATTGATCAAAAATGCCAGCAGAAATGCTGGCATTTTTATTTGGTGTTTAGTTATGTAGGATTAGATATTGCTTTGTTAGAATGTAATATTTAGCAATAAGATAATTTACGGTGAGCCTGTCAAAACATACAGTTATGTTTCTTTCTTTAACTTATGCCAATGGTGACCAAGCAGGATTTTACTAACATTTCCTTTTGCTTGATATGATGCATAAAGGATGTACATAAAGCCAAACATGCCACCCATAATAATGCTCAAAAATCCATAAATTGCCCCTTTCAGTTTCGATTCTTCACGCCAAAACACCCATGAACATAAAATGAATAAGTGAATTAAAAAATCAGTATTAAACTGCTGGCGCCAAGGATTACCTAAAAATAAATCCCCAAAATAGATAGCGAGCCAATTAGGACCGGCTTGTACGATAGCGTAAGCCGTTATGCTCATAATTAATATCCATGATATTAACAATGCCACTCTAAAATTAGTCATCGCTTTTACTCTTTGTTGTGTGTGTAAACTATATTGATATTTGCAGGTAATAAAAGCTATTACCTCGGAGGTAATGTTCATTGATTTAAATCGCGGTAACATAGTCCTATAAAACGTTAGCAAGGGTCATCATGAATAAATTTGGTCAGCAATTACGCTTTTGGCGTATTAGTCGTCGTTTGAGCCAACTCGATTTAGCATTAGAAGCAAACGTGAGTACTAAGCATATTAGTTTTATTGAAACGGGTCGCGCCAAACCCAGTAAAGAAATGGTCATGAACTTGTGTGAAGTACTTAGTTTGCCCTTAAGAAACCGCAATGAACTGATCACGTTAGCAGGCTTTGCTGAACAATATGTACGTACGCCACTGAGCGATAATAAAAAAGTGGAAGTAGCGAGTATTCTTGAGCTTATAGTCGCCAAACATGAACCATTCCCAGCTATTGTGGTTGATTGGTACTGGAATGTAGTGATCCGCAATAAAGGCTTTGATAAATTAATTGCCTTAATGGAGGCTGAAAACCCGCAATGTATCTGGTTGGATAATATTGCTCACTGGCTAATGCACCCTAATGGTTTACGTCATGTGATGACCAACTGGCAGGAAGTGGCGAAAACCACTTTGCAACGCTTGAATCTGGAGAATCAATACGCCCCTAAACGTCATGATGAATTGATCCAATCTTTATATCAATATCCTGGCGTAGCGAATTTATTAGCGGATAAAACACTTATCGTGTCGACTGAACCTTTTATCTATTTAGACATAGTGGTCTCTGGTAAAACGCTGCGCTTTTTAACTACATTGACTTCATTTGGTACGCCGTTAGACATAACAGCCTCGGAATTGTTGATGGAGCATTACTATCCTGCAAATGCACAAACAGAGCAATTTCTAAAAAGCCTGTAGAAGAGTCGATCGCTTGATAATGTCACTTTTTAGATTTATTTTATGAGGCTAATGCTAAATAACATCAATGGTGTGTGCAGGGCAACAATATAACAATTTATGTTCAGAGCGGGTATTCTCAGCCGCTACCTAGCTTTAAATGTGGTCCCTATAAACAATCTTGGAGATAATAGTCGGAATAAATCATCTGGGATAAGGATGTGAGTTTGATAATGTTGATATTCATTTACATATCAGATTTTATCGGCAAGCAATTGATATCATTGAGCTTAATGACGTTGAAGACTCTTTACAACAGGATGTTTGAGCCTGGCAGACCTTTAACGTACATCCTTGTGCTTCAAGGCATTCTAGTTATCAGATTCAGGCTATCTATTACTGTAAAAAAGTCGTTATTTATTGTCCTGTCATCACGGCATTCGTGAATCTGTCGACATCAGATGTACCATCGGAAGCATTAGCATTTACACTCTTTATTGAAAAATGGGCCGAAGCCGATGACAAGCGACGTTAAATTAAATGCTGACATTTTTGGGATGTAAAATCATTTATTTGTTCTTCGAATGCCATTTCCCCGATAAGATCATAATATAAACTCCGATGGTTATTATGCCCAACATAAGACCGATAAAAGGATCTGTACTTCCGATAAGTAAAGACATACCAAATGAAACCCCAAGGCATAAGGTTACAGCACTCAGTTTTGCCTGAGTAAGCTTGTGGTTAAATTTCATTTATATCACCTCTTCCGATGAGTTTACCGATGGCAAATTTAAACATATAAAAGTGCTTTCGCACAGCATAGAATGCTTGTTCCGAGTATGGAACAATATAGTTGTACTTAAAGGATAACGTTTATAGTAATTATGATATCTATGGTTTCATCCCCATTCCTGAAGTTGATTCTAAAATAGCAGTCCAAAAATTCAATTTAACCAATTGCCAGTCGCAGGTTATCGTGTAGATAATTCAGCGAGACGCCGACTCTTGATGTAAAAATTAGCATCCATGTGGACGTATCCAAAACCTCCATGCTTTGGATACTCGCAGACTCATCTAAATCTGTGATTTTTATCTCTTCGATTAACGTTATTTATGGTTGTCAGTTATTTAAAGTTTAGAACTGATTAAACTCTTTCAGGTTTCATATTATTGAGGATGTTGAAGAAAATAGCGTGAAGCTCACATGGATGTGAGCTTAGCGTTAGAGGGGAAGGGACGCCTCATCTGAAGCGTTAGCATTTTCAAATAAGTCCGAAGAACACGAAAAAGAGGCCAAAAGCTAGAGCCATTTCCGTCGCAATTTTTCGCTGCTGTTGTTTGGTTAAATAACAATATGTTGCCGGAACGGCAGGGGTGATCCAAGAGGGGATTGCTGTTGATCCCCTTTTGGCCGGTGCAGGGTGGAACCTTGCGATCTTAATTCAAACGAAGTTTGAAAAATCTGGTGTGGGCGAGGCGCTACGACCTTAGTGGCCGTATGCCATCAGGGATAAGTGCTAAGCATAACGAAACACCTGGATCCCGGCTCAAAAGCATTGCCGGGATGACGAGGTTAATGAGATTTATTTGGATTAAATTTATTGCCAGAAATGCAACTTTAGCACTTGGTCTGGTGTGGGCCAAGCGCCACGACGTTAGTGGCTGCAGGCCATTGTTAACACGAGTTAACTAAGTTCATCATTCAACAATGCCAGCAAAATAGCTGGCACTTATAGTAGAGTCATTTAACGTTTTCGAATGATAACAACATCCTTTTGATGAACGTTATTAACATTAACGACGCGATATGCCGCTGGTTTAACAACGACCACTTTAGTTACCGTCTTTTTATTAGTAGGCGCTTTTGCGTGTCCATGATGAGCACGTGGGGCGCAAGCACTTAAACTGATAATAGCGAATCCGACCAATAACACTTTAATCATCGGAAATTGAATTGACTGTTTCATACACACCTCGATACGAGTGAAGACTATGACTAAGCATAATCGTTTGAGTGTCAATTGCTGATCGCAATGAGTAAAGTTATGCAAATATAGTGTTGAAATTAACGTCTATCGTTAAAACGTACCGTAATCATGAATACTTAATATTCATTGAAATCAGTGGTTCTCGTGAGCCTTTCTCTGCCCGCAATCGGGCTAAATACTGTTGCCATAATTCAGTTTGATTACTGCACAGGTTATGTAGCACCTGCCAAGAATACAAGCCAGTATCATGACCATCATCAAAGGTAATTTTTACCGCATAATGACCAACAGGTTCGAGCGCTTTGATATTTACAGCTTTCTTATGGGTAACCAATATTGGGTCGCCATGACGTTGCACTTCAGCCGATGGCGAGAAGACTCGGAGCATTTCACAACTGATGTTGTAAGTTTGGTCGTTATCAAAGGTCACTTCGAGTAACTTAGATTGACGCTTAAGCTTAATGCCGGTGACGGTAGGCGTTGATTGGGTCATGGGAATACCTATAAAAAAAAGGATTAACGCTAAATCGCAGATTATCATCATACGCGATTTTGCTGTTAATCCTATTGTTGTAACCTGCATTCGTGATGTTTATTCATAAACCAAAAGGTCACGTGACCTCCCATTAATAATAACCAAATGGGAGGGCGCTTGATTCAAATAATAGTTATAAAATAAAGCGGCTTAAATCTTCATCTTGTACCAAGGTATCAAGGTGGTCATTGACATATTCAGCGTCAATGACAAATTTAGAACCCGACTTTTCAGAAGCTTCGTATGAAATCTCTTCCATCAATTTTTCCATCACGGTATGTAAACGGCGTGCACCAATGTTTTCGGTGCGCTCATTCACTTGCCATGCCGCTTCTGCAATGCGCTCAATACCTGATTCAGTAAACTCTATGGTGACGCCTTCGGTGTTCATCAGGGCGACATGTTGCTCAGTGAGTGAGGCAAATGGCTCTGTTAGAATGCGTTTAAAATCAGCAGCGGTAAGGGCGTCTAATTCAACACGAATCGGTAAACGGCCTTGAAGCTCTGGAATTAAATCAGACGGTTTAGACATCTGGAATGCACCAGAAGCAATAAACAAAATGTGGTCGGTTTTAACCATGCCGTGTTTAGTGGAAACTGTGCAGCCTTCGACTAATGGCAGTAGGTCACGTTGTACACCTTCACGCGATACATCTGGGCCTGAGCTTTCGCCGCGCTTACAAATTTTGTCGATTTCGTCTAAAAACACAATACCATTTTGCTCAACCAGCTCGATGGCTTGTTCTTTTAAGTCTTCTTGATTGACTAGCTTTGCCGCTTCATCTTCAACCAACTGCTTGTAAGCATCTTTGATTTTAAGCTTTTTACGTTTAGAGGTACTTTGGCCAAGATTTTGAAATAAGCCTTGTAGCTGATTGGTCATTTCTTCCATGCCTGGTGGGGCCATGATTTCAACACCAACTTGAGGCGCAGCAATATCGATCTCAATTTCTTTGTCGTCTAATTGACCTTCGCGCAGCTTTTTACGGAAAACCTGACGGGTGGTAGAGTCATCTTTTTTGTCGGTATCCCAGTCATCTTTTGGCTTAGGTAATAAGGCATCTAAAATGCGCTCTTCGGCCATTTCTTCGGCGCGATGACGGCATTTTTTCATTTGCTGTTCGCGAGTCATTTTCACTGCTGAGTCGGTTAAATCACGGATGATTTGTTCCACTTCTTTACCGACATAACCCACTTCGGTAAATTTTGTCGCTTCAACTTTGATAAAAGGTGCGTTAGCCAATTTGGCTAAACGACGGGCGATTTCAGTTTTACCGACACCTGTTGGGCCAATCATTAAAATATTTTTTGGCGTGACTTCATGACGAAGTTCTGGCTCAAGTTGCATCCGGCGCCAGCGATTTCGCAATGCAACGGCTACTGAGCGTTTGGCATTTTGTTGGCCAATGATATGTGCATCTAGTTCGTGAACAATTTCACGTGGAGTCATTTCAGACATAACTGTTCCTTTATTAACGCTCGAATTAGTAGTCTAACTTTTCGATAGTTTTGAATTGGTTGGTGAATACACAAATATCGCCTGCAATCGTCAGTGATTTTTCTGCTATTTCTTCCGCGCTTAACTCAGTATTTTGCAGTAATGCTAAGGCTGATGCATGAGCATAGTTTCCGCCAGAACCAATGGCAATTAAGTCATATTCTGGCTGAACAACGTCGCCATTACCGGTAATAATTAATGATGTTTCAGTATCCGCTACGACCAGCATAGCTTCGAGCTTACGCAGCATTTTGTCGCTACGCCAATCTTTGGCAAGCTCTACGGCAGATTTTAATAAATGGCCTTGATGCATTTCGAGCTTGGTTTCAAAACGCTCAAAAAGAGTAAATGCATCGGCAGTACCGCCAGCAAAACCGGCTAATACTTTATTGTGGTATAGGCGGCGCACTTTACGTGCATTACCTTTCATCACGGTATTGCCTAGAGACACTTGGCCATCACCAGCGATGACAACTTGATTATTGCGGCGTACGGATACGATAGTAGTCACGGTAAATCCTCTTCACTAATACATCAACGGGTCATTAGGGTGAATGCAATTGTTGATTGATAAAATGGATATGGGGACAAAATGACAGATATCAAGCGATGGACAACAAAAAGCCCTGTTGCAGAGAACAGGGCTAAAGTGATTTATACAGCAATATCAGACGAGCAGCGTTATTCCCACAACCAAATGATGCAGCCATTTAACCCTGCGTTCTGCATCTTATGACGATTATGTTCCGCATCGCGCTTGTTCGGATAGGGTCCTAATACCACGCGATACCACACGCCATTGGTACCTTCGCTGCGGCGCACTTGTGCCTCAGCACCTTGGAAGGCAATTCTGGCCTTCATTTCATTTGCTTGCGACTCTTGCCTAAACGATCCGCATTGCATTTGATAGATGCCACTAGACACTACACCTGTTTCAGGTAAGTCTATCTCCACTTGCTTGTTTTCAAGCTCTTCCAGATAAGTCCATTCTTCCTGCGGCTTAGGTGGCAGTGCGTTAGGATCTTTCTTGACCACTTTTTTTGGCGCTTCTACGGTCGCAGTTGATAGCGTTTTCTTTTTAGGTTGTTGAGCTGGCTCAGATACGACCGATGAGTCGGAGCTACCATTAATGGACCATAAGAAATAACCAAAACCTATGACTAAGGTGAGTATCACAAAAACAGCCAAGTAAGGAAAAGAGCGTTTAGGTGCTTTTTTTCGTTGTGGCGCACGGGCTTTTGCGCCCGCACGAGGTTTGCGATTTGCGTAGTCACGACTCATGATTACATCCGCTCTAGGGTTTCAATGCCAAGCAGCGACAAGCCCGTTTTTAAGGTTTTAGCGGTTAATTGTGCAAGCAATAAACGGCTTTGCTTTTGTGCTTCAGTTTCGGCAGCAAGCACTGGGCAAGCTTCATAAAAACTCGAAAACTCACTCGCTAGCTCATACAGGTAACCACATAATACATGCGGTAAGCCTTTGTCTGTCATGCGAGTTAACACCTCACCAAATTGTGCCAGTTTAGTGCCTAAGTCTTTTTCTTTTTCATGCTCAAGCACAATCTTAGCTTGGCTAAGATCAATATCTGTTGCACGTTTAAAAATACCTGCCACGCGGGTATAGGCATAAAGAAGATAAGGTGCAGTATTACCTTCAAAGCTAAGCATTTGCTCAAAACTGAAAATATAATCACTGGTACGGTTCTTGGAAAGATCGGCATACTTAACTGAGCTGATACCGACTACGCGAGCAATTTCAGTGAGGGTAGCTTCATCCATATCTGGATTTTTACTGCGAACCAGTTCAAGAGCGCGAACATCGGCTTCGTCAAGTAAATCGACTAACTTAACCACCCCGCCTGAACGGGTTTTAAATGGACGACCATCTTCACCATTCATGGTGCCAAAGCCTGTGTGCTCTAGCGACATTTCAGGGCGAACAAATTTAGCCAGTTTGGCAAGGCTAAACACTTGCTGGAAGTGCAGGGCTTGACGTAAATCGACAAAGTACATGGCGCGATCGGCTTTTAATACGTTTGAGCGGTAACGCATGGCGGCAAGATCTGAGGTGGCGTATAAATAGCCACCATCGGCTTTTTGAATAATAACCGGTAAAGGCTCGCCTTCTTTATTACGAAACGCTTCTTGGAATACCACTTTAGCGCCATTGCTTTCGCTTAACAGGCCTTGGGCATCTAAATCTTTAACCACTTGGGCTAGGTCGGCATTATATGCGCTTTCGCCGTGAACATCTGCGCGGGTTAAGCTAACCCCTAAACGCTTATATACATCATGACAATGGCTTAATGAGATGTCGTTAAATTCGCGCCATAGCTTATTGCAGTATTCATCACCTGATTGTAACGCGACGACAAGTTGACGAGCACGAGTGGCAAATTCTGTAGACTCATCAAAACGTACTTTAGCAGCACGATAAAAACTTTCTAAGTCAGACAATTCCATTTTGGCTTGTTCGCCATTAGCTGCGCGTAACTCTTCCATTAACGCCAGCAGCATACCAAACTGAGTCCCCCAATCGCCGACGTGGTTTTGGCGAATGACCTTATGGCCCAAATACTCGAGTGCGCGCACGACGCTGTCACCAATGATGGTTGAGCGTAAGTGGCCGACGTGCATTTCTTTGGCTAAGTTTGGCGAAGAATAGTCGACAACGATAGTTTGCTTAGTCGGTAAAGCCACTCCTAAATGGTCGCTCGTCAGTGCTTGCTGTAGTTGATTAGCTAATGCATTGTCATCAATGAAAAAGTTAATAAACCCTGGTCCGGCAATTTCTACTTTGGCCACATAAGACGATGCTGGCAAGGTATCAATAATAAGCTGTGCTAATTCGCGCGGGTTCTTTTTAGCAACTTTAGTCAGCATCATTGCAAGGTTAGTCGCTAAGTCACCATGACTTTTATCTTTAGTGCGATCGACCTGAATGCGAGCTTGAAAATCAGCCGGCACAATTCCTTGCTGTTTGAAGGATTCGATGGTTTGTTCTAGTAAAGATTCAATATGTGATTTCATGGGCGTTTGCTTGCACTAATTCGTTAAATGAATGACATGACGGAACCGCATATTTTAGCCGTTTATGGGGGGTGATTGCTATCTGCTTTAACGGAAATATTGGTTTTTTTATGCTGATTATCAACCTAAGCGAAGTTTATGACAGATATAGGGTCCGTTGGCTTAGTAAAAATGCCGCTGTGTTACATTAAATCCTGTGGATCACGATCGATACTCCAACGGCAACGCTTACTTTCAGGTATTTGTTCAATGAGTGCTAATACGCGTTCGAATTCGGTTTGCAAGCGCTGACGACTTTTAGCTTGCAGTATTAATTGGCGTCGATATTTTCCAGCTTTACGATCAAGTGGCGCCGGAATTGGGCCAATAATTTCAAAGTCTTTATCTTGTGGTAATAGCTCGCTGGTGCGGGCTAGAAACGCATCAGCATCTTCGGCTAAATGTGCTTCTGCTCGAATTAATACCATGTGCCAAGCGGGTGGTAATAGTGCCTGTTGGCGCTCTTTCAGCTGAGTACGAGCGAACTCACCATAACCGCGTTTCAATAAATCACGTAAAATGGGGTTATCACTTTGATGGGTTTGCAGTAGCACTTTACCGGGTTTGTCTGCACGGCCTGCACGGCCAGACACTTGGGTGTATAGCTGCCCAAAACGTTCAGGTGCGCGAAAATCTGCACTGAACAATGCACCATCGACGTCCAATAAGCCAACAAGGGTAACATCTGGAAAGTGATGTCCTTTGGCGAGCATCTGTGTGCCGACCAAAATTTTATATTTACCCATGTAAATTCCTTTGAGCTGCTGTTCAAGGGAGCCTTTACGTCTGGTGGTGTCTCGGTCAATGCGGACAACCGGATATTTGGGAAACAGTTTAATCAATTCTTGTTCTAGCTGCTCTGTCCCCAAACCGTGGCCCATTAGCATGGTGCTACCACATTGATGGCATTGGCGCGGGATAGCGTATTGATTGCCACAGTGATGACAACAAATCTCGTTTAAGCCTTGATGAACGGTAAAAAAAGCATCACAACGATCGCACTCATGTAAATGACCACATTCATGACAAAGCAAGGCCGGGGCAAAGCCGCGGCGGTTGAGAAATAGCAGTACCTGATTACCCGCATCAAGGTGCATACGCATTTCATTAATTAATGATGTCGACATGCCCGCTTTTAATGGTTGCGAGGTGATATCGACAATTCCTTGCTTAACCTTTTGCGCAGCACCAGCGCGTTCACTCAGTTCCAAGTGATGATAGCGGCCAGATAGCGCATTTTGTAAGGTTTCTAATGATGGCGTCGCGGAGCCTAATACCACTTGAATATCTTCAAGATGCCCGCGCATTACTGCTAAATCACGCGCGTGATAGCGCACACCTTCCTGTTGCTTAAAGCTGCTGTCATGCTCTTCATCAAGAATAATTAACCCTGGGTAGGCCATTGGAGTAAAGAGTGCTGAGCGAGTACCAATAATAATTGCCGCTTCACCGACACGAGCCTGACGCCAAGCTTCTAGGCGTTGGTTGTCGGTTAATCCGGAATGGATCACGGCAACATTGACTTCAAAACGGCGTTTGAAGCGATTAATGGTTTGCGGTGTTAAGCCAATTTCAGGCACGAGGATCAGTGCTTGTTTACCTTGTTTTAAAATTGTCTCAAGCAAGGTGAGGTAGACTTCGGTTTTGCCAGAGCCTGTGATCCCTTCTAATAAGGTGCAATGAAACCCTTGCTGTTGAGTGAGTACTGAAACGGCAACGGCTTGTTGTTTGTTAAGCTTATGAGGTGACTCATTCATAATAAGCTGTTGGCGCCAGCTTAAATCATGGCTGAGTACCTTTTGTTGCCGTTCAATCCATTGTTTTTGTTCTAATGCTTTTAATGCCGCTTTGCTTAATTGTTGGGTGGTGAACTCATCTTGGCTGATGGGGTTTGCCAGTAATAACTCGTGCAGCTTTTTCTGTGCCGGGGCACGTTTTAATACGCTAGAATCAGCATTGCGTCCTTCGGGGCTCAAATGATATTCAACCACCGCTTGCGGCGCCGCTTCGAGGCCTTTTCTCAGTGCGACAGGCAGCGCTTGGCTGAGCATTTGTCCTTGGGTAGTAAAGTAATATCGGGCGGCCCAGAGGGTTAATTTATATAGCGAATCAGGTAACAATGGGGCATCATCTAGTACAGCTGTGACTGATTTTATTTGTTGCGGTGCTAAGTCACAGCTGTCAGTAATAGCAGTAATTAAGCCGATGAGTTGTTGAGGGCCAAAAGGGACTTTGACTCGAAGACCGATTTGTAATCCCGCTTGTTGTTCGTCTTTTACACGATAACTAAAGTTTCTGCGTAACGGGACGGGTAAGGCGACTTCAACAAACACGGGCATAAGGCTTCATCATTTTTCAATTCGATAGTGGATTGCGGATCAGTTTACCTCTAAGTGTCATCAAAGAGATAGGGCAACATATATGCGTAAAGGACTTATTGAGGTCATCATTCTAGTATTTGGATTATTGGGCTATATTGCTACGCCAATGGCTCAAGTGAATCATGTCAGTATCAATAGTCGCCAATTTGAATTGAATAATCTCCCGCACTTAAAGATCAACATCGTGGCACAAAATGATGATGCGTCGCGGTTAGGTTTTTATATTCGCCAGTTGGATGACAGCTTGGATGGCAATAAGGTTGTGCAGCAGAAGTTAGCAGTGCAGAGTATTAATCGTTTTTTATTGCAGCTTAAGGGTACTGATATCATCAGTGATGTAAATGCACAGTTAATCGTTACCGAAGATACTGCGAAAGGAGCGGTTACGTTAGCAGTAATGGCCTTATTTGATGCCCCGTACTCAGTTAATAGTGCCACCTTAGTTTCTAATGTTGTTACGTCTCGAGTACTGCCAGTAGCAAAAGACACCACTAGTGGGAAAGCATCCAAAAAACATCAACAAGATGACAGACGTCTAGAGCAGGCATCATCAGTACCAGAACTATCAGAAACATCAGAAACATCCACAGCCGAATCCTCTCATCAGGCAATCTGTGTAATTGAGCGAGATAATAGTGATACATTATGGCGTATTGCGAACCGTTACAAAGAGCAATGGCATACCAGTGTTTATGGTGCGATGTTAGCCATTTTTGAGGCTAACTTAGTGGCTTTTTCCAAGCAAAAAATTCATTTATTACTCAAAGATGTTGTGTTGCATTGCCCATCGAAGGCGATTTTAGCTGAATACAATAATAAAGCGGTAGATAGGAAAGTCTTTGAGGTCATTGAAGCAAAGCATGCGGCTAAATAAGGTTTCTGATCATAATTAGTGATAAAAAGTAGTCCTTAATCGAGTATTTACTTTGGTTTATCAGTAATTAGTTGCAGCTGTTTATGTTAGTTTATATAGTTGCCCGTGTTAATACTTATGATTTAGCTCAAGGATAAGGTTAAAAAAGTAAACAATAATAATAAATTACAGCCTGATGAGCTTTATGTGAACATTTTATTTGTCAGTGTATACGTGTATTTAACATCATGGTTTTACAGCGTGTTTTACGCTGTGCTGAAGCGGTTTATAATCGAAAGGATTGATTTAATGAAAAGCTTTAAGGTGCTAGCAATATTAGCATTATTGGCGGTTGATAGTATTTCAACTGTGATTGCACAAGTCAGTCATATCAGTATCGATACTATTCCATTTGAAAACGGACAATCTCCTCAGTTCACCGTGAATGTTATAACCGATCACCATGATTTATCGCGGCTGACATTTTATTTACGCCAAATTTATCAAGATAATATTGTGTTAGAAAAGCTTGAGGTTGAACAGCGTGATCGTGATGTTTTTGTATTAAGTGGTACCGAAAAAATCCGCGATAAAGATGCGGCACTCATTGTTTCTGAATACCGTAATGCTAAATGGCTACAATACTCACCTGTCCCTTTATTCTCTCAAGCCATTGTTCAGAGCCAATACCAGCCAGTAGCAATTAAAACGATGAAGTCAGCTTCGGTATTACCGACTTCAATGCTTACGCCTATAAGTCGTAAAGCCAGCGTTATACCTCAGGTTGTTACAACGCAAAAAAATCTGAATGATTGCCAGATCAATCAGTTACCGAATGATACGTTATGGAAAATAGCGGTTCGCTATCGTAAGCAATGGAATTCAAACATTTATGGCGCCATGCTTGCCCTTTATCAAACAAATCCCTCTGCATTCTATCAAGATAAAATTAGTCTACTGCAATTAGGCCACTCGTTAAGCTGCCCATCAATGGAGACGCTTTCGCGCTATCAAAATGTCGCGGTAGATAGGATCTCATTCGACAATTTAGTCGCCAGTCAACGCGGTAAGTCTCAAGGACTATTAGCGCCAACATTACCTGTGCCTGTTCTCGCCACTCAGTCAGTATCAATGAATGGTTCAGTGAATGATATGGACAGTAAAAAATCTGAAAGTAATGCGTTATTGGCCGCTATTCATGAAACGAAAATATCGCCTCAGCCATTGCCAATCAATAATATAGCCAAGTCATCGATACCGACTTATGGGCAAGATAAAACCTGTTTAATGGATAAATTTCCTCAAGACACGTTATGGCGAGTTGCCGATCGTTATTATCGACAATGGCAAATCAGTGTATACGGTGCAATGCTGGCGATTTATGAGGCAAACCCTAATGCGTTTGCCAATGGTAAAATTTACTTATTGATGTCTGATAGCCGTTTACAGTGCCCCTCAAGTGAGATGTTAAAGCAACATCAAAATTCATCTAAGGCACAAATTACCTATGAGACTCTAGAGCGCACACATCGACAATCGTAGTATCGCTTAGAAATTCTACTTGTTTGTGTATAAGAGACACTGTATTATCTTGCGCCTAAAACATATTGTTATTAACTGCATGTGGTGCTCAACTTCGGGTTGGGAGAGCGACATGGCCTTCAATTTAAGGTAGCCCAAAATGAAAACAGGTATTCACCCAAATTACGCTGAAATTACTGCAACTTGTACTTGTGGTAACATCATCAAAGTGAACTCAACTGCAGGTAAAAACCTACACTTGGACGTATGTGGTGCATGTCACCCATTCTACACTGGTACTCAGAAAGTTGTTGATACTGGTGGTCGTATTGACAAGTTCAACAAGCGTTTTGGTATGCTTGGTAAAAAGTAATTGCATTGCAATTTACTTGAATAAGGCGCCTTTGGCGCCTTTTTGTTTTTTATATGACAACAGCAGTATTGTGCTGTAACGAAAACTAATTTTTTAGTGGTAAACAATACAAAAAAGTACAAACCTCGCTTTATTGTTATTTAGACAAAATAAACTGCAAATATCGACGTCTATATCCGATTGTTATCGTAAATCTTGTTATTTTCCTACATTTTTAACTTATTGATTTATATATATTCATGTTCGATTAGTTATAATTATAAAACGTAGCCTCTATTCTGACTCACAACACCTCCTATCACTGAGTTTTTGATGTATATAATCCCTGTATTAGCGTATTGTTATTAAAATTTTAGATGGCCTGCAAGTTCACGGTTAAAGTGAACTATGGATCATACTTTCCTCATAGATAGCGCATTTCAGGATGTATAAAATGTCAGATATTCGTCAACAAGCTCTCGATTATCATGAATTCCCAGTACCAGGTAAAACCGCTGTTTGCCTGACAAAACCGGCTCAATCAAGCCACGATCTAGCGTTGGCCTATAGTCCTGGTGTGGCAGAGCCTGTTAGAGAGATCGCTTCTAATCCTGAAAATGCCTATCGGTATACCAATAAAGGCAATTCGGTTGCGGTTATTACCAACGGGACCGCTATTTTAGGTTTAGGCAATTTAGGACCATTAGCGTCAAAACCGGTTATGGAAGGCAAATCACTTCTGTTTAAACGTTTTGCGAATATTGATTCGATTGATATTGAAGTGAAACACCGCACAACTGAAGACTTTATTAATACTGTCGAATCGATTGCTGATACCTTTGGCGGGATTAATTTAGAAGATATTAAGGCGCCTGAATGTTTTGAAATTGAACAAGAACTGATTAAGCGATGCAATATTCCGGTATTTCATGACGATCAACACGGCACTGCTATTGTTACTGCAGCAGGCATGTTGAATGCTCTGGAAATTCAAGGTAAAAAAATTGATGATGCAATATTTGTTTGTTTAGGTGCCGGTGCTGCTGCGATTGCGTGTATGACTATGATCGTTAAATGTGGCGCATTGCGTGAAAATGTTTATATGCTAGACAGGCAAGGGGTGATTCATACGCGCCGTGAAGATCTCAATGAATATAAAGCGTTATTTGCCAACAATACCGATAAACGCACCCTACAAGATGTGATTAAAGATGCCGATGTATTTTTAGGGTTGTCGGGTGCAAATTTATTGGCTGCCGATGATATTGCGTTAATGGCACCTAACCCGGTGATCTTTGCCTGTTCAAATCCTGATCCTGAAATTAAGCCTGAATTAGCTCATAATATCCGTAAAGACTTAATTATGGGTACTGGTCGTAGTGACTATCCAAATCAAGTGAACAATGTATTGTGCTTCCCGTTTATTTTTCGAGGCGCACTCGATGTTCGCGCGGCGGTCATTAACGACGAAATGAAGCTGGCTGCTGTATATGCTATTGCTAACCTCGCTAAAGAGCCTGTGCCAGCCGAGGTGTTAGCGGCTTATCCTAACGTGTCATCATTGAGTTTTGGTTCGCAATATGTGTTGCCTAAACCTATGGACCCAAGATTACTGCCGCTGGTAGCTCGCGCAGTATCGCAAGCGGCAATCGATTCTGGGGTGGCAAAAATCACCACATTACCGACTGAATACAAAGTGTAGAAAGCAAGCATACCTAATCAGGTTTATTCATCCGAACAAGGATAATAAACCTGCTGCCGTTAATAAAAGGGGCTTTTGCCCCTTTTTTATAGGCCTAAGATAAGCGTGATTAAAAACGATTAGTGAAGTTGTAGAGCACAATCGTTATACTGGATAACATTGGAGTCATTAATAAAATAAATAAATCCAGCAGGATAGCGGATAAATGAAACTCACCAAGATCCTTACTAAAAAATTAACCAGTTTTTGGCTGCTTTCATTAGCTGCGGTGGCTTTTGTATTTTTACTGTGTGCGGTGATGGGCTTTACCCAATTGACCTACACTTTTCAGCAACAAAAAGTCGCTGAGTTAGAAACCATGTTAGCCGACGATTATCAACAACACGGTAGTCGTCAATTTTCTACCTGGTTACCCCCTCTATTGACCGCTTACAAAGCGGTTGAATTCTCTCTGTCGCAAGACAACCAATTAGTTTATCAATTTCATCGTGATCAAGCCGATATCGTTAAAAGTAGTTTAACGCTCTATAAGAGCGAATTAAGCCATGGCCAATTATCCATGACATTAATTATGCCGCCGCCATTTTCTTTACATGATCTTGGCTGGCACGAGCTTATTATTCTGGTTATTGGTTTTATCAGCATCGGAATTTTTGTCCGTTTTGGTTATGGATGGTACTCCAGAGAGCTAGATGGCATTGAACAACTTGCTCAACGAAGCAAACTCATTTTAGAAGGACATTTAAAGCAAGCTGCCGATATGCCGACAAATGGCAAACCACGGATGATCAATCGTGCGATCAGCAAATTGCTGGCCGAGTTGGATGATGCTCATAAAGAACGTGGCCGCTTAGATCAATTTATTCGTAAAGACACTTTTCTTGATAAACAAACTCAGATTGGCAACCCGATATTCTTTCAAAATCGTCTCGACGGATTAAGCCATAATCAGAAAATGGTTGCTCATGGTGTATTAATGTTAATTGAGTTTGATGATGTTGACTTAGTGGAAGACCAATACGGTGAAAGCGGCGTTAAGGCAATGCTGTCATTAACAACGGAAGCCATTACAGCCGCACTCGTTCAATACGAGGACAGTATTTTTGCTCGCCGCAGTTACTCACAATTAGTCATCATAGTGCCACAATTATCACTGGCAGAAGCCGACCAGTTAGCGCAACGAATACTCAAAACCTGCCTTGCATTACCTTTTTATGGCATTGGTAATCCCGATAACTTTTTACACTTAGGCTGTGCTTTTTTTAACGCTGGCGATTTACAAGTTCAGCTTATTGAAGAAGCCGAAATGGCACTTCGAGCTGCGCAACTGCAACGTGTTAATAACTGGTTTATGTACGATAAAGGCGCGTTAGATGAGGAAATCGCTAAAGGGTCTGTGCGTTGGCGTAGTTTTATTGAAAATGCATTGGTGTCCAAACGATTTTTTATCTTACAGCAAGCTATTATTGATAGTGATAATCAAATTATGCACTATGAAATATTCAGCCGCGCCCGTGATTTAAAAGGTAATGATGTTCGCGCGACATTGTTTATTCCCATGGCTAACAAGTGTGGATTAATGCCACAGGTTGAGAGGCAAGTGCTGGAACAAGTGCTCTTCAGGTTAATGTCTGATAATGAGTCAACTTACAGCATTAACTTAAGCCTTGATAGTTTGACCAGTAGGGCATTTGTTCGTTGGTTACAATCTACATTATTAGAGCATCGTCCTTTAGCTGCGCGACTTATTTTTGAAGTTTCTGAAGATATTATTGTCAAAAATCAGAAAAATACTTTGGTAGTTAAAACTCTCGATATGTTGAGAAAAATGGGTGCAAAATTGGCGGTAGATAATGTTGGTCAATCAGTTGTGGGTACTCATTATATCCAGGAATATCACTTTGATTTAGTGAAATTACATCGGTCTATCGTGCGCCGAGTAGATCAACGCTCAGAAAATCAATTATTTATACGTAGTCTCATTGGTGGCCTTTATAGAGCCGAAGTGAAAGTGATTGCCGAGGGCGTTGAATGTTTAGAAGAATGGCAAACGTTAAAAATTCTTGGTGTGAGTGCAGCCCAAGGCGATTTTTTGGGGCAAAGATCTGAAGTTTAAGTCATATAATGCTATGTTTGTTTAAGTTAGATCTTGTTTATCAATAGATTGCACTCTATTTTCAATCTATATGCGCTATATTAATGAGCAGTTATAGCGTTAACGTATCAGTAACAAAGCTTCATCGTTTTAGATTTGAGCAATAATACTGAGAAATGACAATGCAGCGTAATCGAATCATGTTGATGTTAAATGCTGGTGCAAGGCTTAAAAATGTCATTTTTACTGATATATTTATCATCAGTAATCTTAAATAATTAATATGTTAGCGAATATGGGCCACGCAATGGACAATGGTTTTTTGAGTAAACTAGCCTTTTGGCAGACATCGCAATTGATGGGTAATGTAGGTGTATTTATCGCCGGAAATTCCCTGTGGGTATGTAAGCCACAGCAAGGTCAATCAGCGCCTGTTATCAGCCAGTTTTTAGTACAAAAAAACAATTGGTCTCAAGCCTTTGAAGCATTAAAGAGTCAGTTTGGCCGAGTTCGGGTGCAATTAGTGCTGTCGCAGCAGTATTATCAATTATTACAAGTTGAAAAACCCAATGTTGAGCCTAGTGAAGTGACTCAAGCGTTGATTTGGTCTGTTAAAGACATGGTGTCCGAGCCCGTTACGAATATTCATCTAGATTATTTCGAATCCAGTTTTATTGCCAGTTCAAAAGTGAATGTGGTGGTCAGTAGTCGTCAATTTTTAATGCAATTGGCCAGTGCTTGTGATGCCAATGGATTAGATATTGTTGGGATCAGTATTGAAGAATTGGCATTAAGCCATGTCTTAGCACACGATAATATGGCACATATGTTAGTCGCTCACTTGCCGCAGCAAGAATTGTTGTTGTTAGTTGTTAAAGCGGGTGAAGTGTTAATGCAGCGTCGCGTTAGAGGATTTAACCACCTGGATAAAGCGACTTTAGAAGAATTAAAGCAAGGCTTAGCCGATAACCTCAGTTTAGAAATCCAACGTTCTATGGATTATTTTGAAAGCCAATTACGTCAAGCTCCAGTTGGGTCAATTAGTATTTTGGTTGAAGGTGATAGTTCATCATTGGCCAATCTCGTTAGTGCTAACTTTAATCAAAAAGTGGTCGCGGTTACTCACGATGGCGTATCGAATTTACTCGCGCAGTTAGCGTTGCAAGAATTAGCTCGAGGTGAAGTGTGATAAAAACCAGTGTTAATTTATATACCACAGATTTGTTGCCGAAAAAGCAAAGGCTAACCTTTGCAAGAATGATGCTGGCATTGGCTTTTTTCACCGGAGGTTGCGCTGTACTTTATGTTGTAGGGTTGTGGCATACCGATGAGTTGCAAAAGTTAAATCAACAGGCAAGCAGCACAAAAAGTCGATTAACTGACCAAAAGACACAACTAGAACAACAAATTGCTTTACGTAAACCTAATGCCGATTTGGTAGCAAAGGTTGAACTTGAGCAACAACGTTTAGATCTTAAAAAACTACTAAAAGATGAACTAAGTCAGCGCAAGACCATGATAAGCCAAGGTTACTCGCCAATGTTGACCGACTTGGCTGCTGTGGCTGATAGCAATGTGTGGTTGAGTCATATTACTATTGAGCAACAAAACACTAGCGCTCAGCGAATTGAGTTTGAAGGTTATGGTCGTAATCCTCAAAGTATTCCACTGTGGATAGATAAATTAAAAACCACTTCAACGTTAAAGGGTTATGCATTTTCAGCGATGACAATGGATCGCGGTGAAGCACAGCCGTTGGCGTTTAAATTGATAAGCCAGCCCGTTGCTAAGGAGTTTGCACAATGAAGCAACAATGGCTGGTGTGGTCGTCAAAATTTAATGAGCTAAGTCCACGAGAGCGGATATTGATTACGTTAGCCTTATTCGTTGTCATTGGGATGTTGCTGTTTATGCCATTAGAGTCATTGTGGAAGCAACAGCAAAGTGTTCAGAATCAGCTAAAGGGACTCGAACAAGAAAATTCGATTTCATTACAACAAGTGGCGCTTTATGAAGAGCGTTTACAGCTCGATCCCAATCAAGATTATCAACAACGATTACAGTTGATTACTGAGCAAATGCAATTGATTGATGCTGACCTCAGCAACCAAATGGTTGATATGGTTCCCGCGGATTATATGCCGACAGTATTAGCCAACTTGCTGGGTAATGTGAAAGGCGTCTCGCTCATGTCGTTTGCCTCTATTGCGCCCAAAGCCTTATTGCAAGTGGGTGATGGTAGTAAAGTTAATCTTTACAGCCATGGTATTAAGTTGACGTTACAAGGCGATTACTTTTCTATTTTAGCGTTTATTAAAGCGGTGGAAAGTATGCCCGATAAATTGTATTGGAAGCGTTTAGATTACCGTGTTGAATCTCATCCCGATGCGTTAGTTGAATTAGAACTTTACACACTTAGTGTGAATAAGGACTTTATCAGTGTTGCGAAACAAGATTAATGCTATGGCGTATGCATCCAGCCTAATGATGCTATTAATGTCGGCTGCTAACGCGCAAACATTACGTGATCCAACTTTACCAGGGCAGGGCTTTGTTGCTGTGCAGGCCAAAGCTGATAATCAATCTTTGGTGTTAAACAGTATTGTTAACGGCCAGAATACTTATGCGGTTATTAATAATATTATTCTTTCGGTAGGTGATGCTATTAGCGGTAGTGGATTACGAGTATCAAAGATTAACAAGGACTATGTTACCTTATCAGATGGAAGAAAACTTCAACTATTTCAGTCGATAACAGAGCGATAGGATAAGAATAAAAATGAATGTGATTAGATATGTTACTCCTCTGATGTCGCTGTGCTTAGTTGCTTGCCAAACGACAGATAGGCCCGACCCACAAACAGCGAAAGCAGCCTTGAATGAGTCAAGGCAACAAGCTGAGGCGAGTCAAGCCATTACGCCTCCTCCAGCGGCAATGCCTGAAGATGTTCAGCGTGAGCTTAATGGTAATAATGTGTTGAGCCAATCAGCAAGAGCATTGCCCGCCGAGCGTCGTTTTGATGTATCAGCCAATGAAGTTGACGCCAGAGTTTTTTTCCCCAGCTTAGTAAAAGACACCCCATTGAGTGTCGCGGTACATCCAGATGTACAAGGTAAAATTTCATTATCTTTAAAAGCGGTAACCTTGTCAGAAGCCATTCAAGTTGTTGAAGACATTTATGGTTACGAAGTGAATCGAGAAGGTCGTATTTTACGTGTGTTTCCGTCGGGTATGCGAACCGAAACTTTCCCTTTGAATTATATTTACATGCAACGTGAGGGGTTGTCATTAACCTCCGTTAGCTCAGGACGCATTTCAGACCAAAACAATAATTCAAGTAATGGCAGTAACAATAGTAATAGTAATAGCAACAGCAGTAACAGTAGTAATAGTTCAAATAGTAACAGTAGCAATGGAAATTCGAACAGCAGTGACAATACCAATGGTACGTTTATTCGTTCAACGACCAAGACCGATTTTTGGGGTGAATTACAAGCCACATTAATGTCAATAATGGGTGAAACAGGTGGCGGGCGACAGGTTGTGGTAACCCCTCAAGCAGGGCTTGTTACCGTTCGAGCTTTCCCTGATGAGTTACGTCAAATTCGAAGTTTCTTACAAATAGCCGAAAGCCATCTACAGCGCCAAGTGATTTTGGAAGCGAAAATTATTGAAGTGACCTTATCCGATGGTTACCAGCAAGGTATTCAGTGGGAAAATGTCTTAGGTCATGCTGGCAGTACCAATGTTGATTTCAGTACTTCAGCAGGACAAGGGTTAAGTAATGCGATTACGTCTGCAATTGGCGGTGTAACCTCGATTAATTTCACCGGAAGTGATTTCAGTACCATTATTAACTTGTTAGATACCCAAGGTGATGTTGATGTACTTTCAAGCCCTCGTGTTACCGCTTCTAATAATCAAAAAGCGGTTATTAAAGTCGGCAATGACGAATACTTTGTCACCGATGTATCCTCAACGACCGTAGCGGGTGCCACTCCGGTAACGACGCCGCAGGTTGAGCTGACGCCATTTTTCTCAGGCATTGCCTTAGATGTAACCCCGCAGATTGATGAATATGGCAACGTAATATTGCATGTCCATCCTTCGGTGATTGACGTGACCTCACAAACCAAAGAAATTAAAATCAGTGATTCAACCTTAGAATTACCGTTAGCACAAAGTGAGATCCGTGAATCGGATACCGTTATCCGCGCCGCTTCTGGTGATGTAGTGGTGATTGGTGGCTTGATGAAGAGCGAAAATATTGAAACAGTGTCTAAAGTACCTTTATTAGGTGATATTCCTTTTCTGGGCGAAGCCTTCACCAGTCGCACTAAATCTAAAAAGAAAACTGAATTGATTATTATGTTGAAGCCAACGGTTGTGGGTGGTGACACATGGAAGGATGAATTAAAGCGTTCGCAAGATTTAATCGAGCGTTGGTACCCTTCTAAATAGCGACCGTTGACGGTAGAGAATTGACGATTAAAAATAGCGGTTGAAATTGATAAGGGATAGCCAGTAATTATGTATTTGCAGTACTTTGGCTTAAGTCAATTGCCCTTTACGCTTACCCCAAATACGAGTTTCTTTTTTGGGTTGTCGCCGCATGTGGAAGCGTTGCAAGTGCTGCAAACCGCATTACAGACAGGTGAAGGTTTTATTAAAGTCACTGGTGAAGTGGGTACCGGTAAAACCTTAGTGTGTCGTAAGCTGTTGAATGACTTACCGACTCAATATCATTGCGCTTACTTACCTAACCCCTATTTGAATCCTAAAGAATTACGTTTGGCCGTAGCGGGCGAACTCGGTTTAGCGTTACCGAACAAATTAGATCAACAACAATTGACAAGGCTTATCCATGAGCGCTTGTTAGCGTTAAATCATCAGGGCTTTCACGTGGTGTTAGTGTTAGATGAAGCGCAATCATTACCGGATGACAGTATTGAGGCGTTAAGATTATTTACTAATTTAGAGACCGAAAGTCGTAAATTATTGCAAGTGGTGTTGTTTGGCCAACCAGAATTAGATGAGCGTTTAGCTCAACCCAAGTTTAGACAATTACGACAACGCATTACCTTTAGCTATGACTTACGTCCATTAACATGGGATGAGATACAAGCTTATATTGGTTACCGACTTGCTGTAGCGGGTTATCAAGGACCTGAATTGTTTAATACCGCGGATATTAAACGCATTGCCAAAGCTGCTCGAGGTATCCCGCGTTTAGTGAATATATTGGCGCATAAGAGCTTATTGCTATGTTATGGCCAAGGTAAAAAAAAGGTGACATCTCGACATTGTCTAGCTGCGATAACGGATACAGAAGATATTAATTTACAACATAAAGTAGGGTTTTCCCGTGTCAGCATGCTGATAATTATGTTGCTTGTAACAGTGATGGTGGTTGTTGGGTTAAATGGTGATAATTGTTGTGGTGAATGGATGACACAAATAAGCGAGATTAAATGAGTGTGATTATCAAGATGCTGAAAGATTTAGAGCAGCGTCAGCAACCCGGAACAGACAAACCACCAGTGCAACCTGCGGGTGAATTTGTGCGTCCTCAAATTCAGTATCAATCAGTTGCTAAATCTCGCTCGCCATTTATTAGCCTCATTGTTGTTGCCGTACTCCTGATCCCTACATTGTGGTTTGGTGTATCTATGTTTCGCCAAGCCAATATTCAAATGGTCAATGAGCCAACAGCTATCAATACATCGATTACCGAAGATATTCAGTCATCGCTGGCGAGTCAGCCACAAGATAATGTCGTTGCTGAACCTAAGCTTGCTCAAATTTCAACTGAAGCACCAACCCAAGCAGCAGCTCAAATATCAACTCAAGCATCTATTCAAGCGAGCACCCCAGAAATCACTGCTGAGATGATTGAACCAACGGATCGCATATCCGAGCTTGTTCCATCCAAAGTGAGCACTGCATCAGCCGTTAATAACGAAACCGTTAATATCTCTTCGCCGTTGGAACAACAAGTTAGTGTGAAAGTAGCAGAAACCGTCAATACACAAACATTCAACCAACAAACAGTGCTAGCTTCAACCGTAGACACAGAGAAGCCCAGTGGTTCGGTGGATAATACTTCACAGAATATGGCTTCGCTGATTAATACTGAATCCACTCAAGGCCAAATCGCAGCGCAAACATCTCGCTTCTTACCCGCAGAAGTGCCCGCAGAAGTATCTGCTGCAGCAAAAACTGTTGATATGAGCGTTAACGAAGTGGTGCTTTCCAAAACGCAAATGGCGCAGCTGCAATATCGCAAAGCGATGGATGCTGAGCAAGCGCAACGTCTGGACGATGCGGCGGGTTACTATTTAGAAGCCATTATTTTACAACCGAGTTTACATAAAGCTCGTAAGCAATTAGTCGAAATTTATTTTGCGCAAAATAATCCAACAACTGCGATGAGATTACTCGAGAGTGGGATCAGTATGTTTCCGCAACAGTGGGAGTTTTATGTGATTTTGTCGCAAATTCAAACCGCAATTAAAGCTTATGATGAA
The DNA here is from genome assembly GCF_014163715.1 of Shewanella sp. SR44-4. Lineage (NCBI taxonomy): Bacteria > Pseudomonadati > Pseudomonadota > Gammaproteobacteria > Alteromonadales > Shewanellaceae > Shewanella > Shewanella sp. SR44-4. The sequence goes on from NZ_JACJDU010000015.1 coordinate 55,866, forward strand.
GCCTTAACAACGGTGGCGATGATCCCAGATAGCTCATCGTGGGCTCGTGATAAGTGGATCGCACAAACCGATTTGGCACAAAACTCTAAAAACTTTGTTTTAGCGGAGGTGGCTTACCGAAACTTATTGGTATCTGAGTCAACTCAATCTCGTTGGTGGATGGGGTTAGGTTATGCGCTCGATTCCCAGCAAAAATATCCACAAGCCGCGCAAGCATACCGATCAGCATTAAGCTATGAAGGGCTATCAACTTCAGCTATGACATTTATTGAAAAGCGTTTAGATCAGCTAGGAGAAAACCGATGAAGCCTAAGTTAAAGATGCGGTTAGGAGATCTTCTTGTTCAAGAGCTGATTATTACAGACACCCAATTACAGCAAGCATTAGCAGAGCAGCGCAATTCAGGTAAAAAGCTCGGCCGCACCTTAATTGATTTGAACAGTATTACTGAAGACCAGTTACTTAAATTTTTATCTCATCAGCTTAATTTACCGTACCTCGATATTAGTCGTCGTCCGATTGCCGCTGAAGTGGTGAATATTCTCCCCGAAGTACAAGCGAGGCGTTATCGAGCTTTAGTGGTGGAAAGTCATTCCGACCATGTATTAGTTGCTATGAGCGACCCTGCTGACTTGCAGGCTATTGATAATATTGAAGTGTTAGTTGCCCCTAAGCAGTTAATGATCGCGGTGGCACCAGAGCAACAATTACTCGACGCGTTTGACAACCTTTATCGTCGTACCGGGCAAATTGCTGAAATTGCCGGTAAGCTTGATGAAGAATATGCCGCAGATGACATGTTCGATTTGGCTAATTTGACTCAAAGCGACAGTGATAACGAAACCACCGTGGTGAAGCTATTACAGTCTATTTTTGAAGATGCGGTGCAAATGCGTGCGTCAGATATTCACATTGAGCCTGGCGAGAAAGTGCTGCGGATCCGTCAGCGTATCGATGGCCAATTACATGAAAACCTTCTCAGTGAAGTTAATATCGCCTCTGCTTTAGTATTACGGCTTAAGTTGATGGCTGGACTGGATATTTCAGAAAAACGTATGCCACAAGATGGCCGTTTTCATATGGAAATAAAAGGTCATAAAATCGATGTGCGGATGTCGACCATGCCGATTTATCATGGTGAGTCGGTGGTGATGCGTTTATTGGATCAGACCACAGGTTTACGTACGTTAGATGAAACCGGTATGCCACCGCATATTGTGGCGCGTATTCGTAAACAGATTAAACGCCCCCACGGTATGTTGCTAGTTACAGGGCCAACCGGTAGTGGTAAAACGACCACCTTGTACGGTATTTTAAGTGAGCTGAACACTGCCGATAGAAAGATTATCACCGTAGAAGACCCGGTTGAGTATCAATTACCGCGCATTAACCAAGTACAAGTTAACCACAAGATTGGTTTAGACTTTTCTAACGTACTGCGTACCACGCTTCGCCAAGATCCTGACATTATCATGGTGGGAGAGATGCGTGACCAAGAAACGGTGGAAATTGGCTTACGCGGTGCATTAACCGGTCACTTTGTATTATCGACTTTGCATACAAATGATGCGGTTACCAGTGCATTGCGATTACTCGATATGGGCGCGGCGAGTTATTTGGTTGCTAGTGCGCTGCGGGTCATTATCGCTCAACGTCTTGTTAGGCGCGTTTGTCACAATTGTGCCGTAGATTATCAACCAACCGCAGCTGAACGCAGCTGGCTTGCGAGTGTGACGAAAAAAGATATTAGCAGCGCTACGTTTAAAGTGGGTAGCGGTTGCCAAACCTGTAATGGTTCGGGCTATCGTGGTCGTATCGGTATTTTTGAAATACTCGAGCTCGACGAAAATATGATTGATGCCATGCGAACGGGTAATCCGCAAGATTTTGCCCGTGCAGCGCTGCGCAGTCCTAACTTTATTCCCCTTGCGCATTCTGCGATGGAGTATTTATTCCTTGGCACCACAACACTGGAAGAGGTGTCAAAACTGGTTGAAGACGTTAGTGAGTCGAAAGTGCCGTTGTCGGAAGATATTGTTAGCCAACAAGATATTGGGTTATAACAATGCCACTATATCAATATCGAGGACGTAATTCACAAGGGCAGGCGGTCAGTGCACAGCTTGAGTCTGCTAATGAAAGCGCGGCGGCCGATGCGTTGCTTTCTCGCGGGATCATTCCGCTAGAATTGCGCGAAGTGAAAACTAAGCAATCTTTTTCGATGAGCTTATTTCAAAGCAAGGTGTCGCTGGAAGAGTTACAAATTTTTAGTCGGCAAATGTATTCGTTAACGCGTTCAGGTATTCCTATTTTAAGGGCCATAGCGGGCTTGTCAGAAACAACCCATTCCGATCGAATGAAAAAAGCCTTAGATGATATTTCAGAGCAGCTGACGTCGGGAAGGCCGTTATCTTCGGCAATGAATCAACATCCAGATATATTTGATTCGTTGTTTGTCTCGATGATCCATGTTGGTGAGAATACCGGTAAGCTGGAAGATGCTTTTATCCAGTTGTCTGGTTATATCGAGCGAGAACAAGAAACCCGTCGACGGATTAAAGCCGCAATGCGTTATCCGATGTTTGTCTTGATTGCGATTACTATTGCGATGGTTATTTTGAACATTATGGTGATCCCTAAATTTGCCGATATGTTCTCTCGTTTTGGTGCTGAATTGCCATGGGCGACAAAAATTTTAATTGGCACGTCTAATCTGTTTGTTAATTTTTGGCCTCACATGATTGTGCTATTAATCGGCATCATAGTCGGGATTAGATACTGGCATCACTCTGAAAAGGGCGAGAGGCAATGGGACTTATGGAAGCTGCACATACCTGTTATTGGATCTATTATTGAGCGCTCAACCTTGTCACGTTATTGTCGCTGTTTTTCGATGATGCTCAGTGCAGGCGTTCCGATGACACAGGCATTAAGCTTGGTCGCAGATGCGGTCGATAACGCTTATATGCATGACAAAATTGTGGGTATGCGCCGTGGTATTGAATCTGGTGAGTCAATGCTAAGGGTATCAAATAGCAGCCAATTGTTTACCCCATTAGTATTGCAAATGGTTGCCGTGGGTGAAGAAACCGGTCAAATAGATCAGCTGCTCAATGATGCCGCTGATTTTTATGAAGGTGAGGTGGATTATGATTTAAAAAACCTCACCGCAAAACTCGAACCTATTTTAATCGCATTTGTTGCTGGCATTGTATTGATATTGGCACTGGGTATTTATCTACCTATGTGGGATATGCTGAATGTGGTAAAAGGCGGTTAGCAAAGAATGCAACAAAGAATGCAACAAAGAATGCAACAAAGAATGCAAACAGATCATTGGGTATCGAGATGTTGAGCCAGCAAAAAGCGGATGGCGATCTGCTTAAAGTCTATGGGCGAGTTATTGCGATTGTGGTGGTGTTAACGCTGCTGGCTATTTTTGGCGGACGTTATGTCAATACTACCTCAAACATAGGTGGGCGTGGTTTAGAGTTTGAACATAATCGTTTTTTGAATGTCTTAGCTATGGTGCGTAGTCAGTGGTTAGCTTCTGGCCGACCTCATAAAATGCAGTTGTCCTGGCATCATATGGCATCGAATGTGACATCAAGTAAGATTAGCGATGACAATACAGTATCAAAAGATGCTCCGAGTAAGATGGATGCTATTAATACTGATGCTGATTTGGTTGGCACCGATAATTGGATTGCTATGTCTAATCAAGGTTGGCCAACCATTGACACTAATGATGTCCAAGGTTGTGAACAACTGTGGGGGCATTTATTGGCAACTAATGTTCAAGAGTTAAATATTACGGTAGATTATCAGCCTGATGAGAACATTTGCCGCTACTATTCAGGCAATACAGCCAGTTTAAGTTATCAGCTACAAACCGGTAGAGTTATTTTTTTAATGAGCGATGGATAAAGTTTGTGCCATTAGTGTTAAATTTTAAATAAGCTGCTAATATTAGTGAAGTTATAGCTTAATCAGTATTATTTCCTGTTGTAGGCGCTATAGATAAGAGTGAGTTATTATGAAATTGAAACAACAAGGTTTTTCATTGATCGAGTTGGTTATTGTTATTGTCATCCTCGGTTTATTAGCCGCTACAGCGATCCCGCGTTTTTTAAATGTGACCGATGATGCTGAAGACGCCAGTGTTGATGGTGTTGCTGGTGGTTTAGCCACAGCAGTGAGTTTTGTTCGCGCACAATGGGAAGTTGATGGTCGTCGTAACAACAATGTTATTTTAGATGGTACTAGCGTATCACTCGATACACGTTTTGGTTTTCCAACCGGCACAACCAATACTGATGTTACCTCAATGACCAACGAAACATGTCAGGAAGTATTTGATTCAGTTTTACAAAATGCTCCTAGAAATGTACTGTTCAATCAGGATGCTCGTAATCATCGTTATACCGTAAGAATGCAAAATGGTGTCGGCGGTTCATCTACCAGTATTGATGGCCAAACGGTTACTGGTCTTGATTTGTGTGTTTATCACCAAGTGGCTACTTTAGCGCTAAATCAAACGTCGGGTGTAGCAGATCCTGCGCCTGATTTAGACACTGCGGGTGCTAACGGTGTAACATATAATGCAGGTACGGGTCAGGTCGTATCGTTTACTAACAACTAATTTGATTTACCACTGTTCGCAGTGATGTTGGTTTACCCATTTATTTTCTATAGAGGTTATTTAATATGCAAAAACAACAAGGTTTTACATTAATCGAATTAGTGGTAGTGATCATTATTCTAGGTATTTTAGCGGTTACGGCAGCGCCGAAGTTTATTAACTTACAAGGTGATGCGCGTGTTTCTGCGCTAAATGGTTTGAAAGCGTCTATTCAAGGTGCTAATACTCTTGTTTACTCTAAAGCGGCGTTATCTGGATTAGAAAAAAGCACTGCCGCAACACCTGTAACTATTGCTACAGGTGAAACAGTATCAACATTATTTGGTTATATGGACAGTGCTGAAGATAACTTTCCAACAGCTATTGAGATTAGTGTTGAATTGGCTTCAGCAGATATTACAACAGGTAATGTAGCCTCAACAAGTAATAAAGATTGGGTTTTATTCTCTGATGATAGCACTGTGAAATTTTGGCAAAATGGTGCTCCATACGAATGTTTTTTTGAATACACTCCAGTTTCAACAGCAGGTGATGTTCCGGATTACGGTACAATACCTGATGCAGACAAATGTTAATCATTGCTCATTAGTCATAATAAAACCTGCGATTGCAGGTTTTTTTTTAACTATTTTCTATCTAAGGTGACATAGGATTATCAATACAATTGATTTGCTAATACTGAAGGCGATTATTGTTACAATGTGAATCAGTGATTTTTTGACTAACTTAATAAATAGACAAATATTTTATGTTATTTTAGCCATACTGATTAAGCGTAATGATTATTTGGATTTGTTACCTGAAGCATGTGTTAGTCATTTTTCATTTGTAAAAAGAGATAGAAAGTAAATATTCAGCCCATTAAGTTAAGGACATCATTATAGTGAATCGACAACATCATATTCAAGCTGGGTTTACCTTGGTTGAATTGGTTACTACCATGATTGTGATTGGTATTATAGCCGTGGCGGTGTTGCCGCGTTTGATGTCTGATTCATCTTTTAGTGCCTACAGTTTACGCAGTGAATTTATTAGTGAGTTACGCCAGGTCCAATTGAAAGCCATCCAGAATACTGATCAGTGTTATCAAATTGATGTGACATCAAGCGGTTATACGTTACGCCATTTTAGCGGAAGAGCCGCCAGCATATGTACAAACCAAGTACGTATAGAGCAACAACAAACCTTCAGCGGCAATGCTCATGTCGCCTTAACCAGTAATGCTAGCCAAGTGTTTTCGATTACCTTCGACAGCTTAGGTCGCATGTTATCTCCGGCTTGTTCTGGCCATTGCTTTAATGTGGTGGCAGATGAAACCTTAGCCATTGCGGTCGAGTCAGAGGGGTATATTTATGCTCTGTAAAACTCAATTTCATCGTTTATCACAATCTACTCGTGGCTTTACTTTAATCGAACTTGTTATTGGCATGATGGTGATCGGCATTGCGATAGTGATGCTCACCAGTATGCTTTTTCCCCAGGCGGATAGAGCAGCATCAACATTACAAAGAGTGCGTTCGGCAGAATTAGCTCATTCGGTAATGAATGAAATTTGGGGTAAGCGATATGACCAAAATACTAATCCCAATGGCGGAGTACCAGCGTGTAATGCACCTACTGGTATCGCTTGTACTGCAGCATCAGCATTAGGCCTAGACGGTGAAAGCCGAGACACGTTCAACGACGTTGATGATTATAATGGTTTGGATGAAGACGATAACATGCTCGACTCAAGCCAAACTTATGTCCAAGCCTATCCTCGCTATCAGTTGCAAGTCACTGTGGCATATCTCGACTCAGCAACGAAAGCGCAAAAATTAATTACAGTAGCGGTGACAACGCCTGCCAATGAAGTGATCACTTACCAAGCGGTAAGGAGTAACTACTAATGCCTTTACGACGAGGATTAAAAGCAGCAGGTTTTACCTTAATTGAAATGGTTACGGTCATTTTAATCTTAGGGATTATTATTGTTGGGATTAGTAGTTTTGTGATTTTTGGCACCCGAATTTTTGTCGAATCGAGTGCTGTGGATCAAGTACTCAGTCAAAGCCGTTTTGGTATCGAGCGGATGACACGGGATATTCGACGTGCGGTGCCCAACAGTATGCGAACGTTAACCGCAATCGATGGTAGTTTTCAATGTTTGGAGTTGTTGCCTATTGCAGCCAGTACGTCTTATATTAATGCACCGTTTGTGCCGCAAACGGCGCAAAACAATTTAACAGCAATTAAAAGTATTCGTCCAATAGTTAACAATCAGTCAGTGCTGATATATCCACTTACCACCGCAGAAATTTATAACCCTCAAGGGACAACCGCCAAACGATTTATTGTGCAGAGTGTGGCTGAAATAAGCGATCAACTCACCATTACATTAACTCAAAGTGTGCGTTTTACTGAGGCCTCACCGTTAAAACGCTTGTTTGTTGCCGATAGCCCATTAAGCTACTGTTTTGTTAATACAGCTAGCAATGTTGATCTGCGCCTGTACCAAAACTATGGTTATAAGGTCAATCAGCCTGCACCAGCTGCAATGGGCGATGGCGTATTGATGGCACAAAATATCACTAATACCTTTACGGTTAATCCCGCGGTGATCTTGACTCCATCGACACTGGTGACTAATGCTATAGTGCATTTGCAGCCACTATTTAGCGTCAATGGTGAAACATTTCAATATCAACATCAAGTACAGGTGATGAATGTTCCCTAAGCTGAAATTAACCCAACATTCACAACAAGGTAGCGCACTAATCATCGGGGTGTTTGTGCTAACGGTGATGTTTTTACTTGCCGCGAGTTTAATTCGTATTGTTGGCGATGCTGATGAGTCCGTGAACATGGAAGTGTGGGGCACTCGAGCTTTATTTAGCGCTAATAGTGGCGCCGATGCTGCGCTGGCTGAGTTATTTCCGGTTGGTGGCACTGTGGCAACTTGTACTAGTGTTAGCTCTACATGGACACCGCCAAATAACGCCGTTGGATTCCATAATTGTAGTGTCACCATTAGTTGTAATACCGCTAGCGTTGGCAGTGTTGTTCAATATCGAATTAATAGTTTAGCGGTATGCGAAACAGCTAACTGTGTAGGAAACTCAAACAGTTCAACATGTTTGCGAGTCAGTCGCCAAGTGGAGGTAGAAGCCCGTGCGCAATAATCTTGGTTTTATTTTATTGGCTTGTTGGCTGTTATTACCTTGGCAGGTTTTTGCAGCGCCACAATGCGACAGCATATTTACCGACCCCGCTTCAGGTAACCATTCTCCTTTTGGGTTAGTGTTACCGTCAGGTATTTTAGCCTCTCCATTATCAGATTTAAACTGCAGCTCAACGACCTGTGACAGAGATGGTGGTAATCAATTCCTGCCTGGAGACTATGATTACGATAATGGTAACTTTGGCAATAAAGCAGTTATTTCAACCACGGGCACCACAGCGCGTTTATATTTTAATAACTTAAATTTGAACAACGCCAATATCAATTTAGACGAGGCCCCAGAAAACCTGATTATTTATGTGGCAGGTTCGTTAAGCATTTCTGGCAACACTAATATTAATGCAATCGTGTATGTGGCGGGTTCTGTTTCTATGTCGGGCAATAGTAGCATTTCTGGCGCACTTGGGGCTGGTGGCGCCTTGACTCTTTCTGGTAACAGTAGCGTCGATTTTAAACCCATTAGTAATACAAATTTTAATGGTATGTGCGATATGACTGCTGCGACATTTCATATCCAATATGGTAAATCTACTGTGTCTGGTAACGACTCAACATATGTAAAATTTGACGCGGCATTTCCCGCCGACGTCATCCCCTTAATTTTTTTAATGCCAACCACCGAAGAAAGTGACAGTGATGGCCCGGCATCGGTATTTATTGATAGTGTTTCTGAGCAAGGTTTTACTTGGTCACAACAAGAACCTGAATCACCCGATAACCCTTATGTGAAATCGACTGAAATGCCTGAAGTGCATTGGATAGCGGTAACAGCTGGTGCCTATGATTTACCTAACAATACAAAGTTAATCGCAGGTTCAGTTGACTACGATAAGGCTTTAATTGGTTCGAACTCCCCTTATACGTCAGTTACTTTACCCCTAGACAACAAAGTTGTATTAAACCAAATTCAAACTCAAAATAATAATTGTTGGTTTACTAGCACATCAACATCCAGCGGTTCAGAGCTACAACTCGCGTTAGATACCTCTGAGGTTTATAGCAGTGGGCAATGCCAACCTGGTAATTTGAACAACAATCCAATACAAAATGAAACCATTGGCTATTTAATATTGGAATCAGGCAACGGCACTATGACCTTAAATGGTGTCGACACTAATTATCACTTTGGTCAAGCACAAACGTTTACTGATAGTGGTACTAAAGATGTAAGTGAGCAATGTCGTTATACCACGCCTTTAATTGGTTTTAAGGGAGCCCCTATATTAGTCGCGGGTAAAAATAGCCGTTTAGGTGGCGATGGCGGCTGGCTTCGACGTTGTCAGTTGACTAACGATAAAGTGAGTATGGTTGTTGATGAAGATACTTTTAGCGATAGCGACCGCAAACATCGTTGGGAGCATTACAGTTTTGTGGCTTTTGAGAAAAAAGTAGACACCTTAATTTGTTTTCGTGACGAATTTACGCGTTCTGATATTGGTGATGATTGGGCGCTCAAGGTCTTAGGTTCTTCATTGCCGCCTACAATAGTGGAAGGGCGTCTGCGTTTTACCTCTGCTAGCGGTAATCAAGCGACATCCAGTACTTATCAGCGATTATTCCCTGCTGCGAATAATTTAGTTGAGCTGGAGTTTGATTATTATGCTTGGTCGGACAAAAGTGGGACGGGTGCTGATGGCATTGCCGTTATTTTGTCTGATGCAAGCATTACCCCTCAACCTGGCAGCTTTGGTGGAGCTTTGGGATATGCCCAGCGTAATAATGGCACTCCAGGTTTTGCTGGTGGTTGGTTGGGTATAGCATTGGATGAATACGGTAACTTTTCTAGCCCCAACGAAGGTAAAAATGGCGGTCCCGGGTTTAGGCGGCAAGCCGTGGCAATTCGTGGTTCTGCAGCAACAAGTTATCGGTATTTAATCGGTACTAGTGCTGATATTAGTCCTAAAATTGACGTTCGAAGTACATCCAGTGCTCAGCCTAATCATAAATATAAAATCATTATTGACTCAAGAGTGTCGGGGAAGGCAATGGTGTCAGTGCTGCGAGATACCACGAATAATGGCATCACGGATAATTACGAAACGCTAATAGCTCCTTTTGATGCATTAAGTTTCTCAGGGCAAGCTCCTGTCCCTAAAGATTTTTACCTATCAATTACAGGATCCACGGGTGGTTCCAATAATAATCATGAGATGGATAACTTTAAGGTTTGTGCCCTTAAATCCAATCCGGTCGGTCAACAAATTCATCATTTTGAGTTTGACTATACGAGCTCGCCATTTACCTGTAAGGCCGAAACTATGACGGTCAGAGCCTGTAAAAATGCGGTATGTAATTTATTTACTGAGCCTGTAGAGGCTAATCTATCGCTTGCTCCTAATTCAAATGGCGCTTGGTATGTTGACGGTAATAAAACCAATGTAGTGAAATTTGAAAATGGCAGTACAACGGTCGCTTTACGCAACAATGTGACTACGCCAACCACTATTGGGGTGACATCTTCCGTTCCTTTAACCATAGCAGGCAGTAATACCCTGTGCCGCAGTGGTTCGGGCGAGTTAAATACAGCAAGCTGTACTTTAAGTTTTGCAAGCAGCGGGTTTATTTTTGCTGTGCCGGATAAGTTGGCTAATAAACCAACCGAGAAAATTACTATTAGTGCAGTGAAAACCTCAGATATCACTCAACAGTGTGTACCTCTGTTTTCTAAAATGACTAAAAATGTCGACTTTTGGAGCTCTTATATCACCCCAAATACACCAATTAATGGCCAGTCATCGACTGTAAATAATACCGTGGTGGGTAAACAGAGTAGTGCAGCAACCACGCTTGCGTTGGCATTCGATGCAGAAGGAAAAGCAGATATTATTGTTAACTATCCTGATGCAGGAAAAATGCAGCTAGATGCAAAGTATACTGGCACAGGCGATGAGCAGGGGTTGATCATGTTAGGTTCAGATCAGTTTGTTAGTTTCCCTGTAGGCTTATGCGTTACCCCCAAAGATAGTGTTGCAGAGTGCTCTGCAAATATTAGTAGTACTTGTAATCGATATAAAAAAGCTGGCGAGTCATTTGATTTAATTATTCAAGGTAAAGCATGGCAAGCGGATGGGGACACAAATTACTGCGATAATGTAAATACCCCTAATTATTCCCATACTAATATTGTATTAGGTCATCAGTTGGTTGCTCCAGCCGGAGGTGTGTTAGGGGCTGTGGGATCATCGCTATACAATCATGCTGCGCAAACGACTAATAGTAATACCGTCTCTCAGTCGGTAACCGAAGTGGGCGTCTTTAGCTTTACCGCTAATCCACCGAGTAGCTATTTAGGGTCGAGTTTTTATGACATTCCATTAGCCGCATCTACTAATATAGGTCGTTTTATACCAGACCGATTTTTAGTCAGCAGTTCAAGTGTATTGCCATCTTGCGGTAGCTTTACCTACATGGATCAACCGTTTGGTTTGACATTAACATTAAGTGCCTTGAATACCGGTACTTACGTAACCCAAAATTATCAAGGAGCCTTTGCTAAAGGTAGTGCAAGCCTTGTGGGTGAAAACATCAATAATGGTGTAGATTTGAGTGGTAGATTAAGTGCTTTACCAATAAATGCTGGTTCTTGGGCTTTGGGTGAAGCAAACGTCGGATTATCTTATCAAGCAAATTTTCGTCGTACCGTGGCACCGGCTGTGGATGGACCATTTAGTCAGTTAGCTCTTGGCGTACAAGCATTTGATAATGATGGAGCGGTGTCGTTTATTGCCTCACCTGATATGCGTGCAGACAGCAGTGCTATTTGCGCTGACAGTAACACCTGCAATGCGAAACAATTGTCGACTCAAGATTTTCGTCATGGCAGAGTGGTGATGGATAATACTTATGGCCCTGAAAATGAAATTTTACGCATGCCAACGTATGCTCAATATTGGAATGGTAGCGGCTGGATAACTAACGTCAGTGATAGCTGTACTCGAGTAGTCGATCTACTTGATGGTAGCGAAATATACGACCCATTATTAACCTCTGGTCAAACCGTTACCCGTAGTGATGGCAACAGTGCCGTCAACGTTACGATGAACAATGGCCAACTCCCCTTATTATGGCAAAACACTGGTTCTGTAGCATATCGAGGTCAAGTGACTGCACCGCTACAAGTCGAGGATTGGCTTAAGTGGTATTGGAATTGGGACCAAGTAAGTCCGACTCAGCTCTATAACCCAAGAGCAAGTGCGTACTTTGGTCGCTACCGAGGCCATGATAAGATCATTTATTGGCGTGAGGTGAGTCAATGATCCGAATAAAAAAGCATCTCTTTTACGCTTTTTAGGATTAAATTTGACCGATTAGCATTTATTTAGATACTTTTACAAAAAAAAACGTCAGATTAGCAATTGTTAACCTGTTCGGTCTTGTAGAATGGGGGTGTCATTGATAAAGTTAGCTGATTTTTCTTCTTCTGATTTCACAGAATACAGGCCTGATACATGTTCAAAAAGCTGCGCGGCATTTTTTCTAACGACCTATCCATCGATTTAGGTACGGCAAATACTCTTATTTATGTTCGCGATGAAGGCATCGTGTTGAACGAACCCTCAGTGGTTGCCATTCGCGGCGAACGCAATAGCAATGGACCAAAGTCAGTTGCTGCAGTCGGTAGAGAGGCAAAACAAATGCTAGGCAGAACGCCTGGTAATATTCAAGCTATTCGTCCAATGAAAGACGGCGTAATTGCCGATTTTTATGTTACCGAAAAAATGCTTCAGCACTTTATCAAACAAGTGCACAACAACAGCTTCTTCCGTCCTAGTCCTCGCGTACTCGTGTGTGTTCCGGTAGGCGCGACTCAAGTTGAACGCCGTGCTATTCGCGAATCAGCGATGGGCGCTGGTGCTCGTGAAGTTTATCTAATCGAAGAGCCAATGGCTGCTGCGATTGGTGCGGGTTTACCAGTATCTGAAGCGACCGGTTCTATGGTTGTCGATATTGGTGGTGGTACGACCGAAGTGGCGATTATTTCATTGAATGGCGTGGTGTATTCTTCATCAGTGCGTATCGGTGGAGATAAGTTTGACGATGCCATTATCAATTATGTTCGCCGTAACTACGGTAGTTTAATTGGTGAAGCAACAGCTGAGCGTATTAAACATACTATTGGTACCGCATACCCTGGTGACGAAGTACTTGAAATTGAAGTGCGCGGTCGTAACCTTGCTGAAGGTGTACCAAGAAGTTTCACCTTAAACAGCAATGAAATCTTAGAAGCATTACAAGAGCCATTATCTGGCATTGTGAGCGCGGTAATGGTTGCCCTTGAGCAATCACCACCGGAGCTAGCGTCAGATATTTCTGAGCGCGGCATGGTATTAACTGGCGGTGGTGCATTACTTCGTGACCTAGACCGTTTATTAATGCAAGAAACCGGTATTCCAGTTATGGTCGCAGACGATCCACTGACCTGTGTTGCTCGTGGTGGTGGTAAAGCTCTTGAAATGATTGATATGCACGGTGGTGATTTGTTCTCTGAAGAGAACTAATTATCAACTGCTGAGCGGCTTTGTTAATGGCATTTTATGGGTTAACAAAGTTGCGAACAATTTATGAAACCAATTTTCGTTCGTGGCGTCTCGAGTCAATTTAGATTGACACTGGCAATTATTTTGTCGGTGGCATTACTTATGACCAATAATCGCCTTGATCCAATACGCCAATCTTTATCCTCAGTATTAAGTCCTCTACAGTATTTAGCCAATGTACCAGGGGTGATGCTCGACTGGTCAGCCGAGGCTTTTGCCACCCGCAATATGCTTGAACTGCAAAACAAAGAACTGTTACGCCAACAACTGGTTATGTCAGAACGTTTACAGCGTTTTGAGCATGTTCGCCAAGAAAATGAGCGTTTACGCGCATTGCTCGGTTCGCCTGTGCACATGGACTCTCGTAAAATGGTGGCTGAAGTGATGGAAGTGGCCAGTGATCCATTTCGTCAATTTGTGGTGTTAAATCATGGTTCGCAAACCGGCATTTATGTTGGTCAACCTGTGGTTGACGCCCAGGGCGTTGTGGGACAGGTGGTGGAGGTTAGTGAGTTTACCAGTCGAGTATTGATGGTGTCAGATACCACTCATGGTATTCCGGTACGTGTTACCCGTAACGATGTGCGGGCCATTGCGAATGGCATGGGTGATATTGATCAAATTGAACTACGTCATGTGGCGAAAAGCACTGACATTATAGTGGGTGATTTATTAGTCACTTCAGGGCTGGGTAATCGTTTTCCTGAAGGGTATCCTGTCGCGCGCGTTATTAGTGTGTCGCGTGATGATGGCCAGAGTTATGCCGTAATTTATGCTCAGCCTTTGGCAGCGCTAGATCGTATTCGATACGTGTTACTGATTTGGCCTGATGAAACCAAACCGTTTACGCTGCCTAATGACGTACAAGAGTTAATAAAAGAAGCGGCAGATAAAGCCGCTGCCACTGCAAATTCTTCAGCACCCCAACCTCAACCCGTAGAAACAACCACTACACCAGTAACAAGCGAGGTAAACCAATGAGCGCACATATTGCAAATGGTCGCTTAGTGGTATGGCTGACCTTATTCATCGGGATGATGTTTCAGATCATGCCGTTGCCAAAAATGGTAGAAGCCTGGCGACCGGATTGGCTATTGATGGTGATGATGTATTGGGCCATGGCGCTACCGCATCGTTACAGTATTCTCACTGCGTGGTTGTTAGGGGTGATGCTTGATGTGTTGTTGGGAGCTCATCTAGGGATCCGTTCATTAGCATTATCATTAGTGATTTATATTGTGGTGTTGTTGTGCCAACAGTTACGTAACTATCCTCGCTGGCAACAGTCGTTACTGGTTGCTTGTTTTATTTGTATTTATCATGCTGTGATATTTTGGGTGCAGTTTGTTGTTGTAGGCGCAGCCCCATTTAATGTGGACATGTTTTTACCCGCTATTTCGAGTTTATTTATTTGGTGGTGGGTGTTTTGGGTGTTACGCAATATGCGCCGCCATTATAAAGTACGTTAATCCTTACGCACTAAAGTGAGTATGATTTTAATGTACACTAATTAGGGTAAATAACCGATGGCATGGGTACTGGCTTCAACATCACCAAGAAGAAAAGAATTATTGGCGCAAGCGGGATTTAGTCATCTCGATTTTTCGTTTCAGCTTGTCGCACCCAACATTGATGAAACACCTTTGTTGACTGAAACGGCAGAGCAATATGTCTGTCGTCTCGCACTTGAAAAAGCCCAAGCGGGCCTAGTGCTTAGCGGTCATGTGGTTAAGCCTCAAGTTCTGGGTTCAGATACGATAGTGGTGTTAAATGGCCTGATATTAGGTAAACCAACAGATTTAAATGATGCCAAACGTATGCTGGCATTATTATCCGGTCAAACTCACGAAGTGATGACCGCGGTAGCATTAACAGACGGTGAACACACCTTTAACCGACTATGCCGTACCCAAGTGAGCTTTTGTGAATTGTCTGCAGCAGACATAGATGCTTATGTTGCCTCAGGTGAACCGATGGACAAAGCCGGTGCTTACGGTATACAAGCTCTGGGTGGTTGTTTTGTTAAATCGATTACTGGCAGTTACTCTGCAGTGGTTGGTTTGCCGTTAGTCGAAACACGTGAATTATTAGCCTGCATGATGCAGCAAACTTAACCTTTGCTTTAATCGGTCATCTACGGTGGTACAACTGCTGTCAATATTACGATTGGAGCATGACCCGAATACTGGTGGCTTATGAACATAAAAGCACAACGTAAAAAAGGCACAGAATTACTTATCAATGTCACGCCAACAGAAGCGCGTGTTGCATTAGTCGAGCATGGTGTTTTACAAGAGGTGCATATTGAACGTCGCATGAAGCGAGGTTTGGTCGGCAATATTTACAAAGGTAAAATCAGCCGTGTCCTCCCAGGTATGCAAGCCGCGTTTGTTGATATTGGCTTAGATAAAGCTGCTTTCTTACATGCCTCAGATATTGTTCCTCATACCGAATGTGTTGCCGATGTCGAAAAAGGCAACTTTGTGGTGCGTGATATTGCTGAGCTCGTGCGTCAAGGGCAAGACATTATGGTGCAAGTGGTCAAAGACCCACTCGGTACCAAAGGCGCCCGCCTTACGACTGACATTACCTTACCCTCACGTTATTTAGTCTTTATGCCTGGTTCTAGTCATGTTGGCGTATCGCAACGTATTGAGCTTGAAGATGAACGTCAACGCCTTAAAAATATTACTCTTCCTTATGTTGATGATGACGGCGGCTTTATTATTCGTACCGCGGCTGAAAATGTGGGTGAAGATGAACTTGCTCAAGATGCGGCCTTTTTACGCCGGGTGTGGGCTAAAGTCAGCGAGCGTCGTAAGCGTAAAGGCGTCACTTTACTGTATCAAGACTTAGCCTTACCAGTGCGGATCATTCGTGATTTTGTCGGTACTGAGCTTGACCATATTCAAGTCGATTCGCGTCGAACTTATGCAGAGCTGCAACAGTTTGTGCAAGAGTTTATGCCTGAAATTGCGGATAAAATTGAACATTATGCCGGTCCCGCACCTATCTTTGAATTGTATGATGTTGAAAATGAAGTTCAACGGGCTTTGGGCCGTAAAGTTGAACTTAAGTCTGGTGGTTATTTAATTATTGACCAAACTGAAGCCATGACTACCGTCGACATCAATACTGGCGCATTTGTTGGCCATCGCAACTTAGAAGAAACCATTTTCAATACTAATCTCGAAGCCACTCAAGCAATTGCAAGGCAACTACGGTTACGCAATTTGGGTGGGATTATCATTATCGACTTTATCGATATGTTAAGTAAGGAACACCAAGCGCGGGTGCTAGAAAGCTTAAATGCAGCATTGGCGTTAGATCGCGTTAAAACCAGTGTCAGTGGTTTTTCGGGCTTAGGTTTAGTGGAAATGACCCGTAAACGTACTCGCGAAAGTTTAGAGCATGTGGTGTGTGGTGAATGCCCTTCCTGTAAAGGCACCGGCACCATGAAAACGATTGAAACCGTGTCTTATGAAATTTTTCGAGAGATTATCCGTTTAGACCGAGCATACAAAGCCGATGAGTTTTTACTGTATTGCTCGCCGGCGGTGTATATGAGCTTTAGTGGTGATGAATCGCATTTGCTGGCAGAATTAGAAGTCTACATTGGTAAGCGTATTCGTTTGCAAAATGAACCGTTATACATTCAAAGTAAATATGATGTGGTGATGATGTAGTGTCGACAACTCAGGCAGTAACTATCAACAGATTATGTTGGCAAATTTTGGCTATCGCGCTGGTGCTTTTTGCACTGGTTGTGAGCCTTATTCGTGGTTTATTGCCCCATATTCCTGAAGTACGTACTGAGTTAATCCATTATCTTGAAAGTGAATACCAACTGCATGTGCAGATGGATAAACTGAGTGCAGAATGGCAAGCTTTTGGGCCAGCACTTACCGTTAATAATTTAGTCTTACCGCCACAAGATAACTTACCGATTACCGTTATCAGCGAAAATGTGCATATCAAACTCGATTTTTGGCAATCGCTTTTCACCTTGAGCCCACAGGTTGAAACGGTAGTATTTGATGGCGTTAAAGTCGCGTTAAATCTTGATGAGTTAACGGCTAGTGATGACCAGGCTACAGTGGGCGATAAAGCTAATCTTGATTGGTTATATGGTCTGTTACTAGAACAGCTGGGACATTTTTCAATTACCGACGCGTCTTTACAACTGGTGAGTAAACAACATGCTTATCAGCCGATTTTTATCGATAATCTGCTATGGCAAAACACGGCTAATCGTCACCAAGCGCAAGGTATTATCCACGTCGATCAGCTTAAGTCGGAGCAAGAGCAATTAACATTACGCATTGACCTTACAGGGGATGGTTATCAACCCGATACTGTAGCAGGCCAGCTTTATGTTACCGCAGACTCATTAGACCTAGGTGAATGGGCGTCAAGGCAGCATACCGCTCAAACAAACACTGATAATATTGAATTTCAAGGCGTGATAAACCTCGATGCGTGGATGACATTTGCTCATCGTCAAATTCGTGATGGCATATTGGTTTTTAAACCCAGCTGGTTGCAATGGCACGATGCAGACACCCAGCAAAAATTTGCAATTAACTCAGGTTCATTGCTATGGACTCTACAACCCGATGGTTGGAAAATAGACAGCCACGATTTAGATTTATCGACCAATGATCAAACTTGGCCATCATTGACATTGGCAATTGGCACTCGCGAGGGTGACTTTTTTGGTTACGCTAACCAGATTATTCCAGCGAACTTAACCCCAATGTTGCCGCTAGTGCCCGATTTGGGTAAGCAGCAAGTGAATATTTGGCAACAACTCAACCCTCAAGGGCTAATTGGGCCGATTAGGCTGTATAAACCGGACGACAAACCCCTTATTGCCAAGGTCGAGTTACAGCAATTACAGTGGCAACCTTATCTGTCAGTACCTGGTATTAGCCCTATTGATGCTCAATTAACCTGGGCCAATAATCAACTCGAGTTTGCCTTACCAGAGCAGGAGTATACGCTCGATTTTAGCGGTGACTTTGGTCAACCAATTGTGCTGCGCGGCAGCCCAATTATGGGGCGTTATAATGTCGAACAACAACGCTTAACAGTACCTAATATTGAATTTATTAATGATGATATTGCCCTGCAAGCAGGTTTGAATCTTGAGTTTTCCCAGCAGACACATATGGGTTTAGCTGCTCATGTGACTATTAATGATGTCTCTCATCTTGGGCGGTATTTTCCATTAATGGCGATGAGCCCCAATTTAATCAACTACCTGAATGACGGTTTAGTGGCTGGGAATATAAACGATGCACAAGTCGTTTGGCATGGTGCATTAGGCGATTATCCTTATCAAGATAGCAGTGGCGTATTTCAAGCTGGCTTTACTCTTGATAGCGGCGTCTTTAAATTCCAACCAAATTGGCCTGCCGTTAGCTCGCTCACGCTTTCCGCATTATTTGAAAATGACATGATGGATTTGCATATTGATCAGGGCAAACTCGATAACGTGGTGGTGGACGGTGCGCGAGTTTCTATTCCACATCTTGGTAAAGAATCTTTATTAAGAGTAGAAGCAGATATCACCACCGATGCACAAGCCGCCACCAAAGTGATTAATGCCTCTTCATTGCGGGGTTCTGTTGGGGCAACGTTAGATGTGGTGCAAATTCAGCGAAATATTAATACCACATTAGATCTTTCCATTCCCTTATATAAAGGGGGTGAACAATTGATTAAAGGCCAAGTCACACTTGATAATAACCCAGTGTTTATTAACTCGCCTGGTTTAGATTTACAGGCTGTGTCAGGTCAAGTGAGCTTTGTAAATCAATTGATTGAAGGTAAAAATATTAAGGCCAGATTATTTCAACAGCCGTTAACGTTTAGCGTAAAGACCGGTAAACACAACAGCAATTTAGCATTGAATGTCGATATGCGTGGCAAATGGGATCTTGATGCTATGCCTGCCAGTTTACATAACCCAATGACGGAAACGTACCATGGGCAGCTAGACTGGAACGGCGGGCTAACCATGATTTTTGACCCCAGTGGTTACAGCTTACAAGTCTCTGCTAATTCCGATCTTATCGGTACGTCATTGGATTTACCGATGCCTTATCAAAAATCTGCAGACGAGCCCAGAAAGCTAAGTGCGGATCTTATTGGCGATAACAAACAATCATCATTGAGTATTAAGTTGGGTAATGATCTGGAGTTTTGGGGTGGATTTAATGCTGATAGTGGCAGTCAGCTTGCCTATTATGATGTCATGATTGGTCGCCACTTTAGACTAGGTGATAACTTAAATAAGCAACAAGGACATCTACATTTAGACTTGCCAAAAGTGGATTTAGCGCAGTGGCTCCCGCTTATCAATCGCTTTAGTGCCACAGCAGAACCTGAAGTGATCACCTCATCGGTACGCGACCGTATCTTAACGGCTGCAGAGCTACCTGGCGCTACAGCACAACATAATGCCACCTCACCGATTGAAGCTACAGCCCCCGCATTCCCTAAATTAGTCGGTATTCATGCCAACATCGCTCAATTAAATGTATTGGGACAATCATTTGATAAACTGCATTTTGATGCTCAACCCACTGAACATGTGTGGCGCGTTGATGCTGATTCACAACAGTTTGCGGGACGTATCGATTTTTATCCTAACTGGCGTGACCAAGGCATCAAAGTGGTCGCGAAAAAGCTGCATTTATTCCCGGTAGTGAGTGGCCCTGAAACCGTTGAGTTAGCGCCAACGTCGATGCTAGAGCATCTGCCCACTTTAGCTGTAGATGTTGATGACTTTAGCGTTAATGATTTATCTCTAGGCCACTTAGTGTTACAAGGTTTACCACATAAGCAAGGCTACCAATTTCAAACTATTTCCATCACAAAGCCGACGGTAGCATTACAGGCCAATGGCTTATGGTCTGTCGAAAATGGAACCGATAAAACCCTATTTGAGGTTAATTTACAGGCTGACAAGTTTGATGACCTATCGACGATGTTAAAAATAAACCCTGGGCTACAAGATGCACCGCTGGACCTCTCCGGTCAGTTATCTTGGCAAGGCGCACCTTATCACTTCGCCCTCGACACCTTAAATGGCCAACTTAAGTTTGATTTGGGCAAAGGTCATTTATCGGAAATTAGTGATAAAGGTGCCCGAGTGTTTTCGTTATTTAGTTTAGATTCGTTGTTGCGCAAATTATCGTTAGATTTTTCGGACGTGTTTGGCGAAGGTTTATATTTCAATACATTTAACGGTAACTTGACGATTGATAATGGGGTGGTTAAAACCACCGATTCTGAAATGGATGCTATTGCTGGTAATATGCGAGTAAGAGGCTACACCGACTTAACCACCCAAAGCTTAAATTATGACATTCGTTTTGTGCCGCAACTTGCGTCAAGTGTGCCAACCGTGGTGTTATTGAGTACGAGTGCATGGACCCTAGGTTTAGGCGCGTTTGCCCTAACGAAAGTGTTAGAACCGGTTATTGAAGTTATCTCTGAAATTCGTTTCCGAGTCACCGGTACCATGGACAACCCGCAGCTAGAAGAGCTTGAGCGTAAGAGTAAAGAAATCGAAATACCTAAAGCAATTTTACCGCAAGCGGACGAGACCAGTGTAGAGACGACTATTGGAACTAAAGCCAAAGCTAACTTAGATACTACAGCTAACGTAGAAACTAAAGC
Source organism: Shewanella sp. SR44-4 (assembly GCF_014163715.1). Classification (NCBI taxonomy): domain Bacteria; kingdom Pseudomonadati; phylum Pseudomonadota; class Gammaproteobacteria; order Alteromonadales; family Shewanellaceae; genus Shewanella; species Shewanella sp. SR44-4. The sequence goes on from NZ_JACJDU010000015.1 coordinate 76,954, forward strand.
TAACATAGACAGTAAAGCAGAAAATAACGTTGAGGCAGATGTTCAGCGTGGCGATAACAGCCTTGAAGTGGATGATAAATATCTACCCAGCTCGCCATCCACGCAACTTATGCCTGGTATCGATAATTCATCTGATGTAAATCAACAATCAGCGACTGACACTGAAGTTGATCGAATGCGCAAAACTTTAGCCGAGCCAGCAACTAACGTCGTTATGCTACCAGGAGTGAGAAATGCAAATCAGCTTATTACAATGTCAAAGCAGTCGCGATGTCAAAGCCAATCTCGCGTTTGTCGACTCGCAGCTTAAAGACTTACCCCGCGAGGCCGATGAAGCGCAATTAGTGGTGTTGCCCGAGTGTTGTTTATTGTTTGGTGGCCATGAAAGCCAGCAACTTGAACATGCTGGCAACGAGCATCAAAGTGAGCTTAAAGATGCATTAGCTGCAATGGCAAAACAATACCAAGTGTATTTTATTGCCGGCACCATTCCCATGCGTGCTGATGATGGTAGAGTCTTTAGCCGCTGTTATTTTTTTGATGATCATGGCGTCACCCTAGGTCATTACGATAAACTGCATTTATTCGATGTTGAGGTGGCAGATGGCACCAAGACTTATCGTGAAAGTGATACCTTTCATCCCGGTGATAGCATTTGTGTTATAGACACCCCTTTTGGCAAAGTCGGCTTAGCCGTTTGTTACGATATCCGTTTTGGCGATATGTTTCGAGCGTTGCGTTTAGCGGGAGCAGACTATATTGCGTTACCTTCTGCTTTTACCAAAGTCACTGGTGAAGCGCATTGGCAGGTGTTATTACAAGCCCGAGCCATTGAAACTCAATGTTATTTGTTGGGGGCGGGCCAATGGGGACAACATAACCAGGGCAGTCGAGAAACATGGGGTCACAGTATGATCGTCGACCCATGGGGCCGAGTGATTGCAGAGCAAGCCACTGAATGCGGCTGGGTACAAGCTAAAGTCGATTTAACGGAACTACGGCGTATTCGTCAACAAATGCCAGTGATAGGCCATAATCGATTTATAGAACCGCAGTTGAAATAACACTGGTTGAAATAATACTGGTTTAAATAATACTGGTTTAAATAACACTGAACGAGCCTGACAGAAACCAAATTCGCAGTACGCGTTACCAATTAAAAAAGAGAGTTTTAATGCCATTTTTAACCCAAGTAGAGCAGAGTTTATTGCAAGATGGATTAACCTTAGATGGACTGCAAGGTTACTTAAATACCATTCATCAACACAATATCGATTTTTCAGACCTGTATTTCCAAGCTTGTCGTCATGAGTCTTGGGTATTAGAAGATGGCATTGTAAAAGAAGGCAGCTTTCACATTGAACGTGGAGTAGGTGTGCGCGCTATTACCGGCGAAAAAACCGGTTTTGCTTATGCTGACGAAATCACCCCAGCAGCTTTAGATGCAGCAGCAAAAGCTGCCCGCGGAATTGCCAGTGCTGGTGAGCAACATAAAGTACAAGCTTTTAAGCGCCAAACAGCCCATAAATTGTATGACAGTGCTGACCCAATAGCGGCTATGGACGAAGTGAAGAAAATCGATTTGTTAAAGCAAGCCGATGCTTATATTCGTAGTCTCGACAGCCGTATTATTCAAGTCGTCGTAAGTTTATCGGGCGTACATGAAGAAATATTGATAGCCGCCAGTGACGGCACATTAGCAGCAGATATTCGTCCATTAGTGCGTTTTAACTGTAGTGTTATCTTAGAAGACAAAGGTAAGCGCGAACGTGGCAGTGCTGGTGGCGGTGGTCGTCACGATTACAGCGCCTTTTTAGCCACCGATGAAGCTGGCTTACCGCAGAGTTTTGAGTTTGCCCGCGAAGCGGTGCGCCAAGCTCAAGTTAATGTACACGCTATTGATGCACCTGCCGGTGAAATGACCGTGGTGTTAGGTAATGGTTGGCCTGGTGTTTTATTGCATGAGGCAGTTGGCCATGGCTTAGAAGGCGACTTTAACCGTAAAGGCAGCAGTGCATTTAGCGGTAAAATGGGCCAGCAGGTGGCGTCTACCTTAGTGACCATCGTGGATGACGGCACCTTAGAAAATCGTCGCGGGTCATTGAGCATCGATGATGAAGGCGTGCCAAGCCAAAAAACCACCTTAATTGAGAACGGTATTTTAAAAGGTTACATGCAAGACAAGTTAAATGCCCGCTTAATGGGGCAAGAGCCTACAGGTAACGGTCGCCGTGAATCTTATGCGCATTTACCTATGCCGCGCATGACCAATACCTATATGAATGCAGGTGAGTCAAATCCAGCCGACATTATTAAGTCGGTTAAAAAAGGCATTTACGCGCCTAACTTTGGTGGCGGACAGGTCGACATTACTTCAGGTAAGTTTGTGTTCTCGGCTTCTGAAGCCTATTTGATTGAAGACGGTGAAGTGACTCAGGCGATTAAAGGCGCGACCTTAATTGGTAATGGCCCTGAAGCTATGGGACTCATTTCAATGGTAGGTAATGACTTAGCCTTAGATAAAGGTGTTGGCGTGTGCGGTAAAGACGGACAAAGCGTGCCCGTTGGTGTGGGTCAGCCTACTCTAAAAATTGATCGCCTAACGGTTGGTGGTACCGCTTAACACTAACTTTTACTGTGTTGGTCACTCACTGAGTGTTTATGCTCAGTGAGTTATGGTGATCTACACTGTGATCACTATCTTATGTGAGTGAATATGCACGTTATGATCTAGTGGCTGTGATAATAACGGAATTACGTTATAATTCATCAAGGAATTAGAGTATTAACTCTAGAGGTGTTTATGGTTGCACAACGTCATATCAGTACATATTGTCGCAGACGAGTGAACTTTACTCTGTGTTTCAGTGTTTTATTTGTCCATCTTAGTGTTTTTGCTGAACCCGTTACCTTTAGTCATGCTTGGCAGCAATTGGCGCAAGTGAGTGATCAGCTTCAAGCTAAAGCTCAGCTAGTCAACCGCGCCAAAGCGGAAGAGGATGCTGGTGATGCGTTAAATTACCCATCGCTTAATATTGCTGGCAGCTATACTCGCCTCGAAAAACCTATCGAACTTGATTTACGTGACTTAAATCCATTAGCGACTCTCGACACAAGTACATTACCAGCAGCTCTTAGTAGTGCATTAGCTGAAATCCCAGGCTCTCTCTTTGTCACTCCTTTTACCGAACAAGATGTGTTTCGTGCCAGTTTACAAGCCATGTGGCCCATTTATACCGGTGGTAAAATTACTGCAGCCCAAGGAATACATGCTGCCCAAGTTTCAGAGAGAGAACAAGAGTTTGCCCTAGCTCAGCGTGAGTTATTTCTTCAGTTAGTTGATCGCTACTACGCAGTATCGGTGACAAAAACCTTAGTAGATACCCAAAAGCAGCTGGTGGACTCGTTGACTTTGCATGTGAGTCATGCCCAAAAATTAGAACAACAAGGCCAAATAGCCAAAGTTGAACGCTTAAATGCCCAGGTCGCATTAGAAAATGCCAAAGTCAACTGGGGCAAAACCAAGCGTCAATACGAAATGACCGAAATTGCGCTAGCGAGAATGTTACATATACCGTCGGTCGATCCTATTTCGGCACTGTTTTTACTCGAACAACAACCTTCATTGCCCCGCCTTAGCCAGCTGACATTAACTCAGCATCCGGCGTTAAAACTACTCGAAGCTAAAGAAGCTCAAGCTAATGGTTTAGTCGACTTAGAAAAGGGCAGTTACTACCCCACTGTGTATTTATACGGCAACTACACCTTGTATGAAGATGACAGCTTATTTTCTCAAGTAGAGCCGGACTGGATGGTGGGTGTTGGTATGAGCATACCGCTTATTAGCCGTGATGGTCGCAGTGGAAAAGTGCTCGCGGCGAAAAGTGCTTTACTGCAAGCGCGTTACACCAAAGCACAAACCAAACAAGATTTAAGTTTGTTGATTGATCAGAGTTATCGGCAAATGCTGCAAGCTAAAGAAGAAGCGGATGCGCTGGATGTGTCATTAGCATTGGCGACCGAGAATTTACGATTGCGAGAGTTGTCCTTTAACCAAGGCTTATCCACTTCAATTGACCGAATTGATGCCGAGTTGAGCTTAACTGCAGTGAAAACTCAGCAATTAGGTGCAAAATATCGTTATATGCAAGCCTATGCCAAAGTGATGGCCATTAGTGGTCAAGTAGATGAATTTATTAACCGAACTCAACTTCAAGGGGCTGCTTATGCGGGCTAACAAGATTATTGCAGTGGTCGCATTCGTGCTAGTTATATTATTGTTAGGGTACGGTGTAATGCTAGCTTTTACGCCTCAACCGACAGTGTTGCAAGGGCAAATAGAAGCTCGCGAATATAATATCTCGTCTAAAGTTCCTGGCCGAGTTGAGCAAGTTTTGGTTCGCAAAGGCGACCAAGTCAATGTGAATGATATTTTGTTTGCCATCAGCAGCCCAGAATTAGATGCTAAGTTACTGCAGGCTCAAGGCGGCCTTGAAGCGGCAACGGCTATGCAGCAACAAGCTAAAAATGGCGCAAGGCAGCAACAAGTTACCGCAGCTAAAGAACAGTGGTTAAAAGCCAAGGCTGCAACCGAACTTAGCCTAAAAACTTACCAACGAATTGAAAACTTATTTGATGAAGGTGTTGTCGCACGGCAAAAGCGCGATGAAGCTTATACCCAATGGCAAGCGGCTAAATATACCGAGCAAGCAGCTTACGCTATGTATCAAATGGCAAATGAAGGCGCGCGGGTTGAAACTAAAGCCGCAGCCGCAGGAAAAACTCGTATGGCAGAAGGTGCGGTTAACGAGGTCAATGCCATTTTAGCCGACAGCCAAATGCGCTCACCTAAAAAAGCGGAGGTGAGTGAAGTATTATTACAAGCAGGTGAGCTTGCGCCGAGTGGTTTTCCGGTGGTAAGCATTATTGATATGAGTGATGCGTGGGCCGTATTACAAGTTCGAGAAGATTTATTGAAGCTATTTAAACAAGATCAAACCGTCATGTTAGATATTCCAGCACTACAGCAGCAAGTCGAATTTACCGTTTCGCACGTTAGTGTTATGGGTAATTTTGCCACTTGGCGCTCGACAGAGAGCGGCCATGACTTTGATATGCGTACCTTTGAAGTTGAACTGACACCTAAGCAAAAGATTGTCGATTTACGAGTTGGTATGTCGGTATTGTTTCGTGCCGACAAGCTTGCCGAACATTAATAAGGCTTGCTGATGAGGCATTTATTCAGGCGAGAATGTAAAGCGTTGTGGAATTCACCATGGCAACTTGCCTTGGTGAGCTATATTCCGCTAATTAGCGTGATCGCACTTTGGTGGTTATTTAGTGCGGGGTTGCCAAGGCAGCTCCCCGTTGCCGTGGTTGACTTAGATAACAGCCAAATTAGCCGCATGCTAACAAGGCAATTATCGGCCAATGCCGTGATTGCACCACGTTCATTTGCCAATGAAGCTGCGGCGATTGAAGCTATGCGTCAAGCGCAAGTATACGGGCTAGTTATTTTACCTTACCAGCTCAGAAAAGATTTACTCACATCAAAACAACCCACTATTGATATTCGCTATAACAGCCAATTTTTGTTAGTAGGTAAGTTATTATCCAGCCAGTTACAACTCAGCCTTGCTGAGGGGTTAACGCATATTGGCGAGGAGAGCCTATTACTTAAAGGCGCAAATAAAGCCACCGTTGATGTGAGTTTAACGCCTATTAGTAACCAAACGACGGCGTTATTTAACCGAAATAATAACTATGTTGGTTTTTTAGTCCCGCCTATATTAATTGCATTATGGCAATTACTGTCGATGTTGGTATTTGTTAATAGTGTTAATGCGGAGCTTATTCCTCAAGGTGAACGCTATTATTTAGCCCGAAACATTTGGCCAAAAGTGTGGGTTAAAGTGTTATTTTATAGTCCGATCATGCTCGTTCATAGTGGCTTTATTTTAGTGTGGTTATACCACTATTTAGCTTTGCCCGTGTCGGGTTCGCTATGGTTATTGCTATTGGCACAGGCATTCATGCTCATGGCATTGTGGTTGTTAGTGTTGGTTATTTTTATGATTATGCGTGACAGTGCTCGCACGGTCAGTTTCTGTACCGCATTATTTGCTCCAGCATTTGCATTTATGGGAATAACCTTTCCCGTAAACGATATGCCCTTATTGGCTAAATGGTGGCGGTTGGTGATGCCATCGAGTCACTATATAGACTCTCATATCAGCGTCGTCAGTTATGGTGTTGGCTTGCCGCAAGTATTGACTCAAATCAGTTCTTATTGGGGCTTTTTACTGTTATTGCCTTTGCTTTATGTGCTGGGCCGCCACGCGCAGAAAATACCGCCACAGGGTCATGTTAGTCACCCGGTTACTCTGGAGGTCAACCGATGAACTTCTGGCAATTAATCGTAGCAGAATGCAAAGCTATATTGGCTGACAAAGCGATTGTGATGACGCTATTTGGTGGAGTGTTATTTTACTCGGTTCTGTATCCGTTACCGTATTTGAATCAGGTGCCGACAGAGCAAAAGGTCGTGGTGGTAGATCACGATAATTCGTCACTCAGTAGGTTGGTGACTCGCCACGCAGATGCCAGTGCTAAGATAAAAATACTCGCTAAGGTAAGCAGTATTGAGCAAGCACAAATGTGGATCGATCAAGGTAAAGCTCACGGCTTACTGGTTATTCCGGCTAACTTTAGACGCGATTTGTTGTTAGGCAAGGGTGCAACATTAAGTTACGGCGGCGATGCGAGTTACTTTCTGATTTATTCAGCCGTAGTAGAAGGCTTAGTGTCAGCCGGTATAGATGCCAGTAAACAAGTGCAGTTAATTGGTTTATTGGCTCGGGGCCAAAACCCCCAACTTGCCCAGCAAGCTGTTAATTCTATTAATATTAATTCAGTTCCAGCGTTTAACCCCAGTTTAGGTTACACACCGTATGTGGTGCCGGGATTATTTTTATTAATTCTGCATCAAACCTTATTAATTGGCACCGGTATTTTGGGCGCAGGCCAATGGCGCAAACCCGGTTATTGGCAGCAAGTACGTCCAGTAACCTTGGTGCTTGCACGGTTAAGTGTGTTTATGATGATTTACGCGCTATTTAGTAGTTTCTATTTAGGTTTTTGTTTTTATTGGTACAAAGTAAGCGTGGTGGCTACGGTGATTGAAGTTGGGCTATTTATGTTGCCCTTTCTATTAGCCACGGGATCGTTAGGTATTTATCTTAGCAGTTTATTTAATCGTCGAGAATTACCTACCCAATTGTATTTACTGGTGTCGATGCCGATTTTATTTGTGTCAGGGTTTGTGTGGCCGATTGCATTAATTCCAGAACCATTGGTATTAGCATCTCAAGTTATTCCAGCTGTTCCAGCGATTATGGGGATGCTCGAGTTAAATCAATTAGGAGCTGGTTGGTCGGCGGTAATGCCTAAATGGTTACAATTGTGGGGCTTGTTTGCAGTATTCGTCACGATGGCCATAGTCGCCATTGGGCGGAAACAGAAAAATGTTGATGTTGCATCATAAATCACCCATAGAAGTTAGCCAGGTTCTATCATATCGAAATAAGGTTATAGCTAGGTTTGTCACTGAGTAAAAAAAATAGACAGTTATCTTCTCGATAGACCTGTCTATTTCATTTGTTTTATGGGGTTTATTGTTGACTGATAAAGGGCAACCGTGACGGTTTCTTGGTCAGAGTCCAATTACATCATTCCGTTTTGGGCATTGTTTAAAGCTGCCTCTAAACGTTTAACATTATGTTGGTATATCTCGCTGTGATCGACTTTTGCAGCATATTTAAAATCAGCTAATGCGCCTAAATTGTCATTATTCAGTAATTTCATTACACCACGATTATTATAGGCATAAGCCCGAACCGTCATTGATGGAATCGCCACTTGGGTACGAGCACTTTTCACGGCTGCACTACAGGCTTTTTGGGCTTTTTCCATATCAGCTAATTGCACATATCCAGCGCATAAGTTCACGTTGCGAGAATAGTCATCCACGGCGAACTTACTTGCAGACAAAGTAGCGGTTAAGCCTGCTTCAACATCACCAGACTGCAATGCGTTAACACCAGGCACATCTTCCACTAATACCATTTTGTAGGCATTACTTTTGATCTGTTGACCTTGCTCATCAGCCATTACGCTTGTCGATGCTGTCAGTACTAATGTGGCACAAATTAGGCCATTAACGATGCTCTTTTTCATGATGTAGCTCCTTTAAACGTTTGTGTAGCGCCGCGCTACAGGTGAACTTTAGTCAAAACGACTAGCGTCGACAAACGATAAAAAACGCATTAATGGGTTAAAAAAATTCACTTATGGGGAGGTGTGATAGTTTTGTTTAATTAATGGCCGCGGCAATTAACGTCGATGTGTTTCATGACATGGTCATCCAACGATTTTCTTTAACCTCCACAATTTTCATTGAACCTGAAACCTTAACGACTTACACATTCTTTTATAAACAGTCTTCAACGGTATCAAGGGATTTAATACTGATAGTGTGTAAGCCATATTGATATGATTCAAAGTCTATTTATACTGTCTGCGTCTGCACTGCTTAAGATTTTTAATGTCTTTACATCAATAAGATAGGGCATGTAGGATTATAATTGATACTTAATTAAAGACGGCCAGAAACTATTGGCAATGATCACTGATTTTTAGCCCAAAATGTGGCTGATAATGCTAATAGTATATTTAGGATTAATGATTATGTTTATTGAAGCCTCTAAATTTTCTTTTGTGAAAGAGCTTGAAGCTAATTGGGAAATAATTCGAGATGAATTTCTTGCACTACCAAATGACTCGTTTGACCCATGGGTTCAACAACAAATGCATGGTCAAGGCTGGAGTGTCTTCGGCTTGTATGCGCTTGGGAATCGTGTTGAAGGTGCATGCGTTAAATGTCCTCAAACAGCGAAACTCGTTGAAAACATCGGCGGCATTTCTCTCGCTGGTTTTTCGCTACTAGCCCCTCATACGCATATAACACCACATGTCGGTTGGGCCAATAATGTATATCGTTTACATCTTGGATTAGTGGTGCCACCTGACTGCAGGCTTCGTGTTGCTAGCGAAACCCGTTATTGGGAAGAAGGTAAATGTTTAATATTTGATGATACTGCTGAACATGAAGCTTGGAACGATTCTGCTCAATATCGTGGCACATTAATGTTGGATTTTCTTCGGTCGGATATTTGTTCCTTCACAGAAGATATGGTGCCAGATGACGTTCGGCAATACGCTGAACAGCTATTGAAACGATAATAAACAGTGTAATAAAGTCATTATCACTCTAATTATTAATGACTTTCATCATGGAAACTTTTGAGGATCCAATCGATCAGCAATTGCACTTCTGGTCGCTGTTGTTCATTGGTGTGGCGGATCAAATAATAGCGATCATGGCTATAAAGTGGATGAGGAAATAATGGTAGAAGGGTGCCATTATCGAACCATGCTTGGCTGATGGGTAATGGAATGAGTGCAATGCCTAATCCTTGTTCTGCAGCGCGGGCGACACTGAACATACTGTCTAGTTGAATTATCTGCTTAGGCTGAAATGCATCAAAGCCAACATTTTCGGCCCATTGATGCCAAGCGTAAGGTCGAGCTTTATGCAATATTAATGGCACCTTAGTTAATGCTTTAAAACCTTGTGAAGACAATTCAGCATGCAGTTGTGCATTACACGCAGGGATATAAGTGATTGGAAATAAATCATACACATCGGCATTCGTTTGTTGTTTACCAGAGAGCATAATGGATACATCAGTGTGCTTAATTGTATCGCTGCGCGACTTAATGGTTTCGAGCTTAAGATTGATGGTGGGATATTTAGATGACCAACCAATGAGTTTAGGCATAAACAGTTCACTGGCAAAGAATTCTGGCATTGAAATACTGACTTCGAGCATTCTGTCTGATTGGTTAAATTCACTGACTGTGTTGACTAATTGCTGCATTACCGGCTCGATGGCCTGGTAAAAGCGTGCGCCCACTTCGGTCAATATCACCGCGCGGGTTTGACGAATAAACAAGCTCTGGTTTAGAGATTCTTCTAACTGTTTAATCTGATGACTTACCGCCGAAGGGGTTAGATACAGTCTTTTAGCGGTTTCTTTAAAACTTAAGCATTCAGCAGCGACGCAAAAACAACGTAGGCCGCGCATGGAGGTGTGTAAAGGGATCATTCAATTCTCAACAAGGACAGTTTATCAACTCACTTCCCCTTGATGATAATCAATTATGATGACATCTGTAATGCATGCGGGTCGACTACTGAGTAATAGTTTAGTGAGACTAGGGGCTATTCTTGAAGAGAAAGCAAGGATTAGACCAGTAGTTAAAATATAATTTAAACATAGTGTTAACTAATTTTATAAAAATTGATTGAGTTGCTCTGGTGCTGAATAAACCTTGTTCGCACCAATTTGGTGCTAACTGATGTTACGTTATCTCAACTGAGATAACGAAATGGATTAATAGATAGGTAGGTAAGCAGGGCTAGCGCTTAATTAATATGTCTAATTAGAAGTACAGTGTTTCTTGCTTGGTGCCATCGATAAAAATGTCGCATTTATCTGCAGTGCTCGATTTTGCTGATTGAACAATGCTAGCAACAATACCAAAGCTTCCACCTTGATCTCCGAGTACCGAACCAAAATAACAATCACCTTTAAATTTCATATCTTTAAAGTTTGCATTAAGATTTTGGGTAGGCGTCATTGGCGGGAATCGACCCTGCATGATCGGGTCACCATTAGCGGTCAATAGCAGTTTATTATTTGCTTTATCATACGATCCGCCAAGCACGAAGGTTTGGTCATTGACGACAACCGTTTTGTTTTGAGCCACGATTGGTGGTTTAGCGGCACAAGCGGTGAGTAGTACACCTGCAGTTATAGTAAGAAGTAGAGAAATTTTGCGCATTATTATTCCTTAGTATGCGTCGAGAGTCGTAAATCGGTCCCTCGTAATAGTAAACTAGCCCTGTTTACAGATGCTATTGATGGTATCGAAACGCATAATGTTGAGCACTATTTAAGGCGTGAACATAACGTCAGCTAGCAAAAATAGTTTTTATTTCAACAATATATCAATTAAATACCGTATTGCACGTCTTATTGTATCAACATATTTGTGAATGCCAAGTATAAAAAAGCCTGCTGAAGTAGCAGGCTTGAAGGATCGATAAATATTATAGGAGTGAGAATATTGAGCTTATGACAAGGTCACATCAAATATCAATTTAGTGACCACACCTTTAGGCGTAGTTGCTGTCAGTGTGACTTGGCTTGTGCCTGGTGTACCATTATTTTTCAAGGTAAATGGGGTTGATGTTCCTCCTGCTGAACTCTTGTTAGGTACGATATAGCCAGAGAACTGCAATTCACCTTCGGTGCTAGTAACGGTTAAGGTTGTACCAGAAGGTAATATTTGATTGGCGCTATCAGTGATTACCACATCAAACTTTGTCGTTTCATCTAGTGCAATAGGTTGAACATCAGTGTCGTAATCATTAATCAAGCTGCCATCTTGGCTAACGACAAAATTAGCTTCAGAGCCTGACATTGTTAATACTAATGCTTTACGGATATAAGTGCTCATAGCCGTGCTATCACATAATGCACCTTGGCATTGTGGGCCGTTAAATTGACCGTCAGCTAATTGGTATGTGTTGCTCGCTTGAATATTAAAGTACGGTTCAGCTGAATCATGGGTGCGAGATTCGTTGTCATCTCTAAAGGCGTCTGGCAAGTCAACAAAACCACCGCCATGGTAAGTTTCTACATCCATGCCGTTGCCACTGCATGCTACTGACGTTGTGCCGCTTAAGCAGCCGTTAACCACGCCACCATCAGCATCGTCAAATACATTGTTGCCATTGGTATCGAAGAAGGTTTCGTGTCCTAGCGCATAAGCCATAATCGTTACACGATGGTCACTTACCCGTGGTGATGCCGATGTCCAAATGACGGAACATTTTCCGTTTTCCATGGAACACGATGGTTCAATTTGACCACCTTCAGCGGTAAAGTTGATGGTAGTGTCGTCTGGTGCAGGGTTTGCAAAACTGTCAGAGGCATAAGCTGTAATGGTAACTTGTTCGCCGTTGTAGTCGCCCGCTTCAGGGTTGCCATTTGATCTTGAAATACTAAAACCAAGCTGTTGTGGCAAGCCGGTATTGACGGTCAGCTGTTCTGATTGGCTGGTAATGGTTTGGTTAGTGTCGGCGTCTGTGGTTGATGCCACCACTCTTACCGGGGTTGGAATTGTACCCGCTTGCACTCGCACACTGACTAATCCCTGGGAATTGGTAATACTGCTGTCGGTCACTTCACCATTAGCAAATCGCAGACCGCCAACACTGGTGTCTAAGCTGAAATTAACCGTTTGTTGTGCTGCCGGCTGGCCATTAGCACTGGTGACTAAAAAGGTCACTAACGACGATTCTGTTGAACCGGTGCCGCCTGAACCTTTGATACGGATTTGGCTTGGATCAGCTGACACAAAGCTCACATTAGATAATGTTTGACGGGCTAAGGTAAAAGGCAAACTTGCGTTTAAACTAGCGCCATTAACCGTTGCTGTCGCGATGATGATGTCATTACGTTCGCTGTTGCCACTGCAGCTGACATCTGAAAAGGTTGAGCTGGCAGAACCTGATAAGCTAGTGACAGGTGAATCAAGTGTGGCGTTGTCATTGGTCGAACAGTCGGAACTAAAGCTGATGCTGGTTGGGCTTTGTAGGCGTGTAAATGTGCCATCGGCGCTTTCGGTAACTAACGTAGCGCTAATCCCAAATGTGCCACCGGCACTAATGCTATAACTACCATCAGTTGTTGCGACTAGCGTTGTCGCTAATTCACTTTCAACAAACTCACCATTAGCATTATACGAGCCCATCTTAACATTACCATTCGTGGCAATATCGTCAGACGCTAACACTTCAAAAGCACTGCTGCTGGTGAGAGTGCTACCTTGATACTCTGTGGTGACGGTTAACAGGCTAGCGCCTAACTCTGCCTCGGACGGCGTGTAGTTTAGCGTAGCAATACCTGAGGATTTTGTCAGTGCAGTTGCTGGCGCTAACGTAGCGCTACCGGCATTGAATGTCACAATTTGGTTAGCAATAGCTTGATTATTACTGTCAGTAAGCAAGGCATTGAGCTGAACTGTTTTATCAATATTAAAGCGGGTAATAGGACCGGTAGCATCACTTATCGAAGCGGTTAATTTAATCGCTTCGACAGGGATACTGGTGTCATATTCTTTAAATTGATAATTGCGAGTCGCACTAACAGCATCTGCATCACTTGGAGAGTAAGTTGCGCTAAGCGTGCCAGCGTCGATACTACTTGATGTGACCAGAGTTGTCGCAAGACCAGAAGATAAGGTTAACACCGTGGTAGGCGATATTGTTGCATTGGTGGTGCTAAAAGTAATGAGCGCTCCACTAACGTTAGTACTACCAATTTTGAGATGTGCAATGGCACAAAAGCTACCATCAAGATCAAAAATCAGTGAGTCCGTATTCGCATCACATTGGCCATTGACGACATTTTGATAGCTGACGGTAATACTATAATTACCACTCAGTGTGTCAGTATCGGTGCCGTCCGCGGCACCGTTACAACCGGTAAATAACAGCACTGAAGTTAGTAATAACAATAGTGTGCGAGTCATCATTTTTAGCCGCATTAGCAACATCCTTATTCTATTAAACAGACTATTTTTGAGATGGACCCTAGTCTTTTATTTCAGATCTTAAATACTTATATAGCTCTTTAGACGATTTTGATTCTGGGTTTTTAGCCAGTTCTTTATTCGCTTGGCGGATCAGTTGACGCATTTTTTGACGATCAAGTTGTGGGTGTAAATCCAGTAATACTTGGACTTCATCGTCGCCATTCGCTAATAAACGTTCACGCATTTTTTCAAAAATCTGTATTTGAGCGGCTTCATTATTGTTTTTGTTCAACACTTTATCCAGTGCTGCTTCAATAGGTTCATGCTCAAAGCCACGCATTAATTTACCAATGTATTGTAAATGGCGGCGATAGGCTTCAGTTTTTTGTTTAATCAGTTTTGTTTTTAGAATCGCATCATATAGAAATTCATCTAAACCCATTTTGTCTAATTGAGTTTTGCTCAGGGCCACTAAACGCATGCCAAGTGCTTGAGCATCCTCACTTTCTTTTTTAACGCCTGTTCTGCTGACATAGTTGTCATCATTATCATAGGGCTGCTGAAATAGCTCAGAATCGCCAACAATTTTCATAGTCATAAACCTCAAGTCAATATGCATTAATGATAGCATTTATTTGGCCTAGAATATGCAGAATTTATTGATGATCAACTGCGATATAAATGCGCGGTTATCAATCGCCAATTGAATTTGATATGCTAGCGTCAATTAGACTAATCAAAGAGTAAATTTGTGGCTTCTCATCCTTCTTCAGCGCCTAGCGCAACTGAACCAACACCTAGAATTGATTCTGAATTATCGGCGTTAAAAGACGCGGTATCTGTCGCATTAGAATATGCGAAAGAGTTAGGCACTTCGGCCGCTGAAGTGGCTATCAGCAAGCAGCAAGGTTTGTCGGTTTCAACCCGTGAAAAAGAAGTTGAAACCGTTGAGTTTAATAAAGACGGTGCGTTGGGCATTACCATTTACCGTGATGGTCGCAAAGGCAGTTCATCGACCTCAGACTTAAGCCCTGAAGCAATTCGCCAAGCGGTAAAAGCGGCCGATGGCATTGCAAAATATACCTCAGAAGATCCTTTTAGTGGCTTGGCTGATCCCGCTTTGATGGCGCAAGATATTCGCGATTTGGAGTTATATCATCCACAAGATATCGATGCTGAAGAGCTCGCCCAGTTGGCCATTCGCGCAGAAGAAGCCAGTTTGTCGGTTGATAGCCGTATCCGTAACTCAGACGGCGCGAGTGCCAATGCGCATACTGCGGCTAGGGTTTATGGTAACAGCCATGGGTTTCTTAACGGCTATTGCAGCTCTCGCTACAGTTTAAGTTGTGTTGTAATAGGCCAAGAGTCTGATGGCAATATGCAGCGCGACTACGACTATACGGTTGCCCGTAAATATCATGATTTACTGTCACCTGAAGCGGTTGGTTTGCAAGCGGCAAACAAAACCTTAAGCCGTTTGGATGCCCGTAAAATAGCCACGGCGAAAATGCCAGTGTTATTTGCTCCTGAACTTGCCACAGGCTTAATGGGACATTTAATTGGCGCGATTAGTGGCAGTAGTATTTACCGTAAGTCGAGCTTCTTAATGGAAGCTCTGAATACTCAAATATTCCCAGACTGGTTTAGTATTGAAGAACAACCGCATTTAATTGGCGCACTGGCCAGTGCTAACTACGACAGTGAAGGCGTGGCAACCCAAGACCGTCGTATTATTGATCGTGGCCAACTAGAAACTTACTTACTAACCAGTTATTCGGCGCGTAAATTATCGATGACCAATACAGGCCATGCTGGTGGTATTTATAACTGGACCCTAAGCCATTCAAATCAAACCTTTGATGACTTGGTTAAAGCCATGAATACCGGCTTAATTGTTACGGAAGTGATGGGCCAGGGTGTTAATGGCGTTACTGGTGATTATTCTCGTGGCGCGGCAGGTTTTTATGTTGAAAATGGCGAAGTGTTGTATCCAGTAGAAGAAATTACTATCGCGGGTAATTTAAAAGACATGTTTATGGGAATACAAGGCGTAGGTAAAGATCGCGATTTACGTTCATCAATCCGCACCGGCGGTATTTTACTGAGCGAGATGAAAATCGCGGGTAATTAACTCCTTTTGCTGAAAAATGCATTTATGGTTTAAATGCAAAAAGAATTAAAGCCTCTTATCTAATTGATTAAGAGGCTTTTTTTTAACTTTAACTTGGCTCTTTACGCTTTATATCTTTACTTTACCTTTCTTGACAGTCGTTTACAGGCAAGGGTTGTCATAACTCTTGCAAATGTAACTAGATGGTTAATGGAGTAAATATGTTTAACAAAAAAATAAGTCGATTGATGATGGTGTCTGCAATGGGAGCCTTGTTACTGGGGTGTGGCTCAGACAGTGAAGAAAGCAGTGATGATGTCGCTTATGTGCAGTTTTATAATGCATCACCTAATAGCACATCGACTTCGTTAGTACTGGATGACTATTCATATACGGCGGTTGATTTTGCTGATGCAATGCCGCGCTATGCTTATAGTACAGGGAGCACAGAACTGGAAATTTATGGTCAAGACGAAGATAGTGAAACGGTAACCGTTTACAGCGATACTGTTGATTTAGCGAGCGACTCGAACCATTTGTTTGTACTTTATGGTGATTATCACGATCCAGAACTATTGGATATTAACTATTCACGCGATGAAATGGACGAGTTAAATGCCGACGATGATAATGACTACAGCAAAATGGAAGTGCTAGTGGCTAACGTAGCGACTGATGAAGGTACTTTTGATACCTATATTTCACTTGATACCCAAACCATTGACCAAGCGGTGATGCTGGGTAATGTGCCGTATAGCAGTTACACCAGCGAACAGATATTCGATACTGATGATTATATTGTCTATCTGACCGAAACCGGCACTAAAAATGTGCTCTACACCACAGGTAGCATGAGTTTAACCTCCGAAACCGCCTATAAACTGATTATTCGTAATAGTTTTGGTGCAGGTGATATTAACGTCACTATCGACAGCATTGACTCAACTACAACGCCTGTCACTTACGCCGCGTTAGAGGCAACTGCCGATTACCGGGTGTTTAATGGTTTAGAAACGCAAAGCATTGATGTTGATATTGCCAGTAAGCAAGAAACACAATACTTGTATGGTATCTCACCCTTCACAGTAACGGATTACCAATCAACATCGTTTAATGATTATGGTATCACCACTAAAGATGCGACCAGTAAAGCCAAGTTGTTCGATAACTTGTTGGTAACGTTTAACCAAGATGAAGTGAAGTCTTTACTGATTTATCAGCAAGAAGACAGTTCTGTTAAAGGTATGGTGATCGAGCAAGACTTACGACCTCGAGCTTTTGAATATAAAGTCGATGTGGTGAATTTAGCTTACGATTATGATGACTTAACCGTGTATTTTGTCCGCGCTTCAGAAACCATTGAAACCGCCGAATATACCTTAACGGATTTAGATTTTGTCGAAAAACTCAGCCTGACATTGCCTGAAGATGATTATGAAATTAACATTGTTTACGAAGCCGATAATGGCACGCAAACCTTAGTTTATCAGTCTGATTCAATCAGCTTTGATGGCGACAGTAATTATACTTTTGTGCTGACTCCAGACAGTACAAGCGCTTTAGGCCATAGACTGACGTCATTACAATAAAAAAGTACACTCACGGTGAAATCGTTCACTTATTGTGAGGCATAAAAAAGCCGATATCGTAGATATCGGCTTTTTCCTTAAGCACTTAATTGACCAAAATATTAATGCAAATCACTTGGTAATTATTTGATAATCATCAAGATTGTTCAAGTGATATAACGACCTTGAAAGATAAGGTGTAACCTTATTACTGACGTTACGAAGTCATAAAACCGTGAAATCAGAATGACGCTCCAGAAGCGCAAGTTGCCTTTTATTGAACTCAGCGAATAAAATCATTTAGCTCGTGTTTATAGCAATCTCAAAAATAAACAATGCCGATTACAAAGTGAAAATCGGCACTGAATTATTTTTTAATCTGGATAATGGCATGCAGATTATATAAATTTAAAATTACACAGAATCTGTTATAACGCCTACAAACAAGCCGAAGGGCTAGTAACATTACCTCTCATTTGCACCACACTACCGCAAGTAGCATTTTTACAAGTTTGAACACCCACTAAAGTATCTTTGTCGTGGGATAATACTTTCTGTGGTGTCGATATTGTTTCGGTATAAACCAGTTCATCATTGGAACCTACATAGAGCTTATATTCAACACCGCTCAGTTCAGTCCCAAGATTACCCCAAGTGTATTTCACCATATTACAAACACTCGCATAATGGTTCATCTTATCTAACCAGACCTTTTGCTCTGGTGAGTTATAACCCTCATAACGATGCTTTTTTTCATATTTTATAGAAGTTAACAAATTTGGAATGGCATCCATTACATTAGAAGCATTAACACTGCCTTTACCACAGCCTAATTGAGCGCAGAGTGAACCAGGTTTAGAACCTTGACCATTAGCAGATAAAATCCCTTCAATTTGATCCGGTGTCAGAGTTGGGTGTGTTAATAATAAATTTGCTGCAGCAGCTGTAATCAAAGGCGCTGACATTGAAGTACCAGAACCACTAAAATATAACTCTTGAGTCTTATATTCATTACTTGCAATCATCCATAGGCTCGAACCCGCCGCCATCACATCAATATTGTCACCATAATTTGAAAATGATGCTTTGTCGCCCTTACGTGAAATGGCACCCACGGTAATCACATCGTTACATGACGCCGGTGCAAATGATTTTGCATCATCATTAGAATTACCAGCAGCAACAACAACAACTATTCCTTTCTCTCTTGCTTTTGTATATACAGCTTGCTCATAAGTAGAACAGCCAGCAATTCTATAACCACCTAATGATAAATTCATCATATCTACAGGCGCTGCAATGGTAGGCACTTCAGGTATCTCTTCTTGCATCATCCATGCAACTGCATCTAAAACATCAGAATCAGAGCCATCGCCAAAACAATTTAGTACTCTGGCATATACCAAATCGGCTTCTTCAGAATCAACAGCGCCAGCAACACCTAAACCATTATTACTGGTTGCACCAATTAAACCCGCAACAGACAAGCCGTGGCCGTCATGGCAAGGCAGACCATCGGCTAAAATAGATAAATCGGTAGGGTCAGCATCTCTTGTTTTGGCCTCTAAATATGTGCCATTTTCTTCTTGAGTAAAATCGTAGCCTTCAACTAAAGGATTAATATCTTCATGAGGAGCATAACCAGAGTCAACAACACCAATTCTAATCTTACGACCGAGGTTATTGACGACTTTACTTCTCATTGCTTCAAAATTTTGTCCATCACCCGTAGATGGGCTCGGTTTTTTAAATTGATGCTGCCCATTATATAACGTGTCATTGAAGTTCATTTTTTTTACAACATCGTCCACCATGACACTGTCAAAATCACCAGAATTTATTAATTCAACGATTAGATTTTGCAATGCAATAGGGCTATCAGAAGTCACTTTTACAACATCCGCCCCCATAGACATAGAGCGAACATGTTCAAATTGAATACTGTTTTTTTCACTTAAACTTTTTAAGCTAGACATACCATATTCGTAGGCCACATTACTTTGAACATTGTATGTTTCTTTAAGGCTGATTAAGCTTACATTGTCTGCTTTTGCTTTGCGTTCTAGCTTTTCCAGTATTTTGGGGTTTGCCAATAATGCTTTATGAATATTTTTATCTTTAAATTGTACAATTAAATTAACTGTTTTAGATAAATCAGCTTCTTTATTGACCACTCTAACCTTAGTGTCTACTTCAATTGATGCCATGACCGATGGGGATAACATAACTAAAGCTGATATGGCTGATAATATGATTGTTTTTTTCATTTTGAACATCCTGTGTTACTAAAATTATCATTTAATAAAAAAGTTAATTAAGAATAAGGCTCTTAATCATCCATGATTATTTACTTATAAGAAAAAGCCTGTCTTTCAGCAGCCAATGCTTTTGCCAAAATAGCACTAATAAAATCAAATTCTTGATTAAATATAAATACTCCATTTTCATAAGTTCCATAATCAGTATTACCAGCAAACTTACTGTACTTTTTATTTATAGTGTCATATTCAAAGGTGGTAGAAACATAACCGATATGAGGTAGCAAGCCTTGTGAAATATCTGACATATCATTAATTAAATTATAATTTTGTTTGCCATAGTCTGATTGCGACAGCCCAAATTGGTGGTCGATAGCCCCTTTATAATCATTAATCCATACAGGGTCCTGTCCATCGCCGGTGCCAAAAACAACTTGGGATTCCAGCGTTGACACCAGCACTCTTAATGTTGAAAAACTAGTTGAGTCATCTATTTTGCTTTTTTGAATAAATTCATTCTTCTGATATTCGGAAATAAAATTTAAGTTTTCTAATACTTCAGCGTAAAAAGTGGCTAAGTATTTATATTCATTTAACGCTTCCATTTTGCTATACATTTCTTGTACATATTGTAAAGTCTCAACTTGCAAGTCTCCAGAAACAACGCTGCTTCTCAACATTATACCCGTCTGACCTTTGTTGAATTTGTCTGTATAGCTAAGCAATAGAAAAAAATCTTCACCAAGTTCCATACCCAAATCAGTTACCGTGATGGTTTGATTTTCATGATTAAAAGTCACGGTAAGTTTTGTCTCATCGCCAGAAAATATTTCAATCCCATCGACAACAACATCCTCAGGGTGGTCATCTATAATGGTATAAGAAAATGTTTTTGTTTCACCCATAGGTATAGGTACAAAACCCGCTACACGAGCTTGAACTGTAAATAAAGGGGTTGAATTAGATAAGTTGACCATTTTTAGCGTAAATTCTTG
The DNA here is from genome assembly GCF_014163715.1 of Shewanella sp. SR44-4. Lineage (NCBI taxonomy): Bacteria > Pseudomonadati > Pseudomonadota > Gammaproteobacteria > Alteromonadales > Shewanellaceae > Shewanella > Shewanella sp. SR44-4. Next base: position 97,610 of record NZ_JACJDU010000015.1, read on the forward strand.
GTCTATAATACTATTCCCATCTGTTACGCTTAACACTAGTCTGAAATCTATTTGGGTATTTTCAGGGAGTTGTTTTGCATTAAAAATAATATTATCACCGCTTTGTGTAATACTTTCTATATAATCAATAACAGCATCATCAGACTCTTTTCCTTCAATACTGTTAATCGACCATATTACATTTGCACTGTCAGCATCGGTAATAACCACAGGAATAATATTTTCAGTACGTTCAAAAATATAAATGGAGTTGTTTTCGTCCATATTGGCTAATGCAATTGTTGGCTGTAAATTGTTTGCATCAATATAATTTGTGACTGTCACCAAAACAGTTTTTGTTACGCTTAAACCCTCACTGTCGGTAACCGAAACCGAAATATTAATATTGGTATCTTCGGTCACTTCTTTTGCATCAACTGAAATAGATGAACCTTGTTTTGTCAGTGTCAGCAATGATGGGTTTGAAGAGGAGACAGTGATGTTGTCACTTAAATCACCATCTTCAATATCAGTTACAGTGACATTAAATGCTAATTTAGTTTTCTCTTGAATGACTAGCTCAGTTATTGACAATGTCATCACAGGAGCATTATTAATCACAACGGGAGGTTCTACATTGAGTATTGTTACAACAGTCGTTAACGCTTTTGTTAAACCACCACTATCGGTGACTTTCGATGTCACCTTAACAACGGTTTGTGTGGATACTTCACCAGCAAGTAATGTAACAACATCGCCATTATGCAAAACGGTTAAAGAAGGATTATCAGATACCACACTTAATGTGAAGTTAGCGTCTTCTTTATCAGACGCAACCACAGTGAATGTTGCCGACTCTGTCTCGTTCATAGTGATTGCAGCTGTAGAGACTGCAAGATTGGGTGCAGTATTTGTGACAGTGCCGGGGTTATTGCCAGTGTTATTGTCAGTATTATTAGTTACTTTCTCATCCCCACCGCCGCCACAAGCGGATATAAAAAATGAAAAGACGATCATTATCAAAATTTTTTGCATGGTTAACATCATTTATTCCTTTAAAAATATGGGCGATTTGTAGCCGTTATGTGTTATATCGAGACTTTTATTTCCCTATAGATAACCTTTTATGAGCACCAAACATTTTGAGCACTCCGTAAATCATTAAAGCCATTAAGTAATGAATAAATAGCACCACAGAGATAAAAAAGTCAGATCCACCAGAGTCACCTTTTCTTGCGTAGGTATAATTCATAGTATGCTCATAATATAGAATACTTTCGCGATACTCTTCACCACCACGACCCACTTTTATTATTGGATTATTATTGAGCTTATTATTAGCAACCTTAAAGCTATTTTCTGCTGCGCGTGCAATACCGCTAGAAGCAACATTAAACATGGCTTTAAATAACTCAGATTTACTTGCTGAGCTATTAGTGTTTAATGTTGAGAAATTAATCAGATTACGTCCAATGACAAAAATGGCTAATGCATAAAAGATTAACGGCATAATAAAAGCATAATCTATGGTGTTATTTTCACTAGCACCAAATGTTCTAACATATACATTAAGAAGTAAACCAAAAATAAGTCCGTATATTGCAATTGGTAGTGCATAACACATCGCTATTTTAATACATGAACGTGTTATAGCGCTATCCAGTTGGTTCTCGTCATCTACATCGCTACCAGGTACTATTTTCTTATTAGGTATAAACTTAGTCACACAGATTTTAATTAACCACAACATTGAAAAGTGTATCGCCAAAGGTAGCAAAGCATAAACTTTGTCAAAATTTTGCTCTGGTGATATCACATGTAGAAAAGTGAGGTATGAAGATCCATTCCAAAAGCCAATACTATACAAAGCAGCGACATAATTTGACAATAAATCAAATAAATCGTTGCCGTAGCCATAATAAAATGCATTTATTGTCGCACTTAAAGCACCTTCAAATGAAGGGTAATTTAAAGTGTAGAATTTAAATACAAAAATGATTGAAAAATCTAACATGATTTTGTATATCAATATAGAAATGACAGTATTTAATGACATAAAGCTTTTCTTTGAATGTTTTTTTAGTTTGTCTGCGGTCATAATTTAATACCTATACACTTAATTAACAAAAACACGTTACACCGGGATCACCCGGTGTGGGTTATGTGTAAATATTAATTATTCTCCTGCAAACCAGCCGTCAGTCCCATGAACTAAAATAAACTCGTCACTAAACGATTCGCTTGCCTTAGATGAACCACCAAACAATGAGCCCAAAGCCCCCATATCAAGACTGATAGTTCCTTCAACCGTACAATTGAATGTGGGTAATTTTCTACCAGATATTTCTTCGCAGTGCTTCACATCAACATCTGAAACTTGGCCATTAAAAAAACCGCTATCTCTAGCCACTTCTTGCGCGAATACCTTTTCTATATCACTGGTTGATGGCGCTGTGTTGCCGGAAAACATCATCGGGATAAACACGACAATCCCTATAGCCGCAATGCCAATTAATGATTTTTTTTGCATGCTTAAGGTTTGTAGTTTTGCCAGTTTTGCCTGGTTTGATGGCGTGTTCATTTGTTCTATTGATTGATGGCCTTTTTTCACTGCAGATTGAATATTGTCATTTACTCTGCCTGTAAATTCTTTCACGTTTACTGTGCTCGTTGATTGAGTGTTAAATATTTCAACTAACGTTGGCCATAGCTGGGTATTGGTTGTATAAAAAGGCAATACCGATAAAATCATAATACTCACCAAGCTAATCAGCCAAATCACTAAACCGTAGCGCATCGATTCTAAAATCATGTTTAGGGTATTTTCATTAAGAAAAGATCGATTGCTGCCAACAAAGCTTGCAGCCATTTCGTGTGCTTCATTAATGTTATAAAAAATAATCAGTACTAATATAATGGATGCGACTTTACTAATAGATCGTTTAACGCCCATTGCATACAATGCCGCAACTAAAAGAATCATAATTTGAAAGTTAGAGGCTTCGATTAATTCGTATAATGATTGCGATTCAGAAAATAGTTTTATTGCCGGCAAAAAACCTGCTACAAAAAAAAGCAACAATGTAATCACTGAAAACTTATTATTAAACGTTAATGTTGATAGCGCTTTATGCCATGGTTTACTCGCAAAATTAAGAATAGATAATAATACGTTATCCATAGCTGATTTTGCATCTACGCTAGAGTTTACCGGTGTTTCAGTTTCTTCAAATGTGCCATCTTTTAAGTTGATTTCTTGCTGTTTAATGACTTTATCTGCTTGCTCTTTCATAATCACATTCCTTCGATAATATTGGTTATCAAGTAGTTTAATCAAATACCAAAAAAGCAACATCTACGCAGTTAGTCATAAAACCCGTAAAAGTTTATTAACAATTTAGTTAATGGTCATTATTTGCCCTATTCACTAAAAGTTGGCTATAAAAAAGCCACTAGAAACCAGTGGCTTTAGTTTACGTATTATAAGACCGCACCAGTGTTAACATTGAGCGATACATAAATACAACCTGTTATATTAACTCAGCTTTAGCAATTTTTTGCTAAGTTCGGCTTCATCTTCAAATAAATCAATCCTGATTTGTTTATTTTTTTCACCAGCATTATCGATCGCACTACAGGATTTTAGGGCTAGTGAACGTGATTTAATTTCTGCTATAACAGTTACAAAAATTAACATAACAGAGGGCGATATAAACAGAAAAAAGTCATTGAGCGGCGCACCCAATTTGCCATTAATAAACTCTAACAAAGGGTAAGTGCCCGCGGCATAAAAGCCCAAACACGAGAAAAATGCCAAGGTGTACATTAATCCTATCATGCCCCCTTCCTTCGCGTTAAATTCGCCTATTTGGATACCTGGTACATCATAATGCAGTTTTTTAGTTACATTATAAAACAATATTTGAAACCGGTTTTGTTTGCCGCAATCAGTGTCTATCATGCAATCTTGATATAAAAACCAATCACCCACATCAGTCGCTATCATCTGCTTTTCAGGCAATGATAACGTTAAAAATCCATCTGCGGTTGATAGTACTATTTGACCTTGCAGATCAGATTGTCTTAAACGATGCCTTAACTCACTCGAATCAGCTTTATAGCCACTGCTATTATAGGCAGTTGTTGTGCTGGTTGTGGTGACGTCCGACGTGCTAGCACTCGCATTTTTGCTGACGACTTTACCTAAAATAGATTCAAAATTCATTGTGCCAGTAAAGCTATTAGACACCAGGTTATTGAAGATAAAAGGCGTTTGATATACCGACGAGTAGGTTGCTTTTATCGATTTTTCAATCTCGGCAATCGACGTTGCGGTTATGGCTTTGTCTTGTGGTGTTGTCAATAATGACACATCGTCATTGGGCGGTGTAATGGCATTTTTTTGTGCTATACCACAACAAAAACAGTAATCACTGTCTATTGATATTCGTTGTTGGCAACTGACACAAATAACATCATCGTCTTGTTTTACACGTTGTAAATTTTCATAACCTAATTCGGAAATTGAGATCTGCGACAGCGCGTCGAAAGTCTTACTTAATGCCTCATAATCTAAAAGATGCTTTTTATATTTATTATTTTTTATTGTCCATTCAATAATAAAGGTAATAACCATAGCGGCAATGGTTAAGTTAATCACTGTGTCTATCGAATAGTTAAGTGTTATAAAGCTAAAGAGAGCAACAAAACAAGTCACAAAAAAGGTGTATATGGGCTTAGATTGACGACTAGCATCATAATCATTGCCTTTTATTTTGTATTGCTTGTCTTGAGCATGAATCACAATGTAATCAGCATAATCATTATTGTTAATTATTGTCTTAAGTGCTTTAGATTCCAACTTATGGTTTAAACTTAACAAGGTTGGTTGAACAGGGCGAGATCGTGAACATTTTTCAGTCAATTAAATACACTATTTGACGTTAACATTTAGCTATGATCTTATACTCCTTTTTTCCGGGAGCTCACCATGCATATTGACCACTTCAAAGAGACTT
>NZ_JACJDU010000160.1:0-350 GCF_014163715.1 Shewanella sp. SR44-4
TACCATTGTCGTCTAATACAACAGTACCTCATGGTTCCGACGGGCCGCCCTTGGCCTAATGAACGCTAGCGCAGCATACATGCCAAACTCACGGAATTTTCTCGATGTCCTCAATTCATATGGGTGGCTAACTTGCAGTTAAGTTACGACTCGTCAGACAGTTATCACAGTGCCACATTAGTGTATAACGTGTTTGGTGAACGTATTGCTTATGGTGGCCGTGGTGGTTTAGACGATGTATTTGAAAAGCCATTCCATAGCCTTGATTTTACGTATAGTTTCTTCCCGACAGATAGTTTTACGGTAAAAGTAAAAGCGAAAAATATCTTAGGTGAAACTACTGAATACGA
>NZ_JACJDU010000161.1:0-344 GCF_014163715.1 Shewanella sp. SR44-4
AAATATGGTATCCCATAGGGGATTCGAACCCCTGTTACCGCCGTGAAAGGGCGGTGTCCTAGGCCTCTAGACGAATGGGACACATTTGATACGTTATACTCTGTATCGAGTGAATACTCATTGGTGTCTGTAGGCTAAACACCAGTGCTATATAGATAATCAAAGAACTCTTTCGAATCATGTTCAACCATCTTAAATATGGTATCCCATAGGGGATTCGAACCCCTGTTACCGCCGTGAAAGGGCGGTGTCCTAGGCCTCTAGACGAATGGGACACATTTGATACGTTATACTCTGTATCGAGTGAATACTCATTGGTGTCTGTAGGCTAAACACCAGTGCTA
>NZ_JACJDU010000162.1:0-338 GCF_014163715.1 Shewanella sp. SR44-4
GGTAAGCTTCAGATACAAAAAAGCCTCGTCGTTAGACGAGGCTTCTATGTAATTGGCGGAGCGGACGGGACTCGAACCCGCGACCCCCGGCGTGACAGGCCGGTATTCTAACCAACTGAACTACCGCTCCTTTAGCAAATTGCTTACGCACGATGCTAAATGCTTTTTAAGTCGCTAACGTGTCATGGTTAGGAGACTTGCTTCATAATGAAGCTACTCTTTCGAGTCAATTAGGCGCCTGGAAATGACCTACTCTCGCATGGGGAGACCCCAAACTACCATCGGCGATACTGTGTTTCACTTCTGAGTTCGGAATGGGATCAGGTGGTGCCACAGCT
>NZ_JACJDU010000163.1:0-325 GCF_014163715.1 Shewanella sp. SR44-4
CTAAGATGGCACTATTCAAGTCAGAGGTGCTTTTTGCACAGTTAGTTTCAGGCTCATTTAGGGTGTAAACGACTTTGTTGATTGTATTTATTAATGCGCGCCAATAAGGTGTCTAATCAAGGCAACGTAGCTTAAATAGCATTTGGCATAGTGATGATGGTGAGAAGTCATTGCTTCATTAGCCACATCATTCACGGTCATGCTCGCTTCTCTTTTTAAGAGTATCTAGTTAGACGTTCAGCTCACCTTATTGCGCGACTTATCCTTTTAAGAATCGTTGTTCATCAAACACCGTTTTGTTCTTCAGCATGAAATAGACGCAGCG
>NZ_JACJDU010000164.1:0-308 GCF_014163715.1 Shewanella sp. SR44-4
AAGAAATCTGTGTGGACATTCACAGGTATTGAGTTATTCGAAATTGTCTTCTGTTCTTCGGAATGTTGGCAATCAAAAAATTACAACTCAATGCAACGATGAATGTTCATAGTAATATGTACAAAGACTTTGTCAGCTTCGGTTGATAAAGCAATCAGAATTCATTGAGCCGAAACCTTCGGGTTTCAAAAGAACTTTAATTGAAGAGTTTGATCATGGCTCAGATTGAACGCTGGCGGCAGGCCTAACACATGCAAGTCGAGCGGTAACACAAGGGAGCTTGCTCCTGAGGTGACGAGCGGCGGACG
>NZ_JACJDU010000165.1:0-276 GCF_014163715.1 Shewanella sp. SR44-4
ACCGCCACTGATACACAACCTGTTGATGCCACCATGGCACCTGCACCCACCGTTGAGTTCAGCGGCATGGGCAGCGATGGTATCTTCAACAGCGATGAGATCGGCAGCGACGGTACTGTGACCGCCACCGTGACGCTAGCGACTGGCACTGAAGTTGGCGACACCTTGATTGTCACTGACGGCAATGGCAACACCCTATTTAACGGCCCTGTCACTCAGGACATGCTCGACAACGGCTTTGACGTTGAAGTCCCTGTGACTGCAGGCGCGACCGAT
>NZ_JACJDU010000166.1:0-268 GCF_014163715.1 Shewanella sp. SR44-4
TAAACGAGCCGCGTTGTTGAAGTAGCATCTGCCACTGAGTAGTTGTTCTGTATGTTTTCATCACCTGCTCCAAATTTATCATTGAGCAGGTATTTTTAGACAATCAGAACATCGATGCTAGGTGTACTTCGCTAGACGCATACTAAATTTCATAATATGCTTAAACAAAAAAAGGCCACTTTCTTTGTTCCGAAGAAAGTGGCCGTGCACATTTTTAGCGATTGAAATGATGAGTAAAAACCGCTAAAAACAAGTACTCTTTTAAACG
>NZ_JACJDU010000167.1:0-267 GCF_014163715.1 Shewanella sp. SR44-4
GTGAGGCTTAACCATACAACCCAGATGGGTTTTACTGATACGACTTAGTATTAGAATGAGGCGCTTAAACAGTGGTCATAAAATGCTCCATGCGTTTATGACATCAAGTACATCCGTGTACTTGTTGAACTCAAGACTCTTGATAAGAGTAAAAGCAATCAGCTTTCCGAATTATTATTTAATGCATCAAGAATAGTGCGTTAGATAAACAAAATTTGTCTGGAAACCATAGAGCTGTGGCACCACCTGATCCCATTCCGAACTCAG
>NZ_JACJDU010000168.1:0-266 GCF_014163715.1 Shewanella sp. SR44-4
TTAGTTTCGGATTTATCAGTTTGATAAGGTCGTTAACAGGGATGGTTGCGTGCTTTTTGATGAGTTCGCGCAGGTTACTCAAGAACAACAGCGTGTTGGATTTACTCGGTTTAATGAGCAATTTTCCTTTGTACTTCCTATGATTGAACCCTAAGAAGTCAAAACCATTGCTGATGTGGGTAATATGCGTTTTCTCTTCGGAGAGTGTTAAGCCTCTTTCCGCTAAGAAATCAGCGATCAACGGTTTGATATCGTTCTCGAGCACT
>NZ_JACJDU010000169.1:0-266 GCF_014163715.1 Shewanella sp. SR44-4
TTTATAAAGAGTCGGCGGTAACAGGGGGTCGAATCCTTAGGGTTTTGTTCTTCATTATAGGTAACTAGCACTGGTGTTTAGCCTACAGACACCAATGAGTATTCACTCGATACAGAGTATAACGTGTCAAATGTGTCCCATTCGTCTAGAGGCCTAGGACACCGCCCTTTCACGGCGGTAACAGGGGTTCGAATCCCCTATGGGATACCATATTTAAGATGGTTGAACATGATTCGAAACTGTTGTTTTAGAAAAAGTGTTTGATG
>NZ_JACJDU010000016.1:0-95716 GCF_014163715.1 Shewanella sp. SR44-4
TGTGGCACCACCTGATCCCATTCCGAACTCAGAAGTGAAACACAGTATCGCCGATGGTAGTTTGGGGTCTCCCCATGCGAGAGTAGGTCATTTCCAGGCGCCTAATTGACTCGAAAGAGTAGTGAAACAGCCCGTTACTAACGTAACGGGCTTTTTTACGTCTGCAATTTATAGTGTAGAGTTTGTGATTGGCCAAAACATGACAGCAGTTTGTCGAATATGGCCATGCGTCCCCTTCGGGGATAAAAGAGTAGGTCATTTCCAGGCGCCTAATTGATTCGAAAGAGTCGCGAAACAGCCCGCGATCATATAGCGGGTTTTTTTAGTTCAAAATTTGAGAGTACGGTGGTTGATAGCATCCATCATAGTGCAGACGATATACCCATGCGTCACCTTCGGGGATAATCAAGAGTAGGTCATTTCCAGGCGCCTAATTGACTTGAAAGAGTCGTGACCTGGCGTGATAATCAGGTATTTTTACTTCTGCCATTTACTGACATGCAGGTCTTTAACAATATTTACTTCAGTAAACAAGATGCTAATTTTTTTCACCAGAGTCATTACTGCTAATTCATGGTGATAATGTAAAATATTGTGGAAGATATCATCATTTTTTACATGATATGTAGTAGGTATAAGGCTTTATTGTTTTTTTTTCGAGCAATTATTAATCTTGAAACCAAATTTCGGTATCTGAAAATTGATATAATCTATTGTTAGCATAAGTTGATTTCGTCTGCTGTATATTCCTACCACTTTAACCTTATTGATAATATGCTAGTGGTTTGAGCTGTGTGTCATACTTCATCTGTGTAAATAAAATAACACTTATCCGTTAAACAAGTTAAAGTGTGTAGATCTATTTAAAGTGTTTAATAAATAAAAAGTTTTTATGTCGTATATGCTATTAGGATTCATAACTATTTCTTTACTTATTGATAAGATTACCGCTAGCATATCTTCATATATTTAATTGGGTGGGTCTATTTTGCCTCGGTTGCCAAAACTTTCTCTGTCTCTACTTGTTCCTGCATGTATCTTTATCCTTTACCTTGGCTTGGTATGTGGGGAGTATTTCTATGAGCATGCAGAGCTAAATGATCAGCTTGCATTAAGACAGTCAGAGCAAATACAGAAAGATTTATTTCGAATGCGGCATGTCGTTGAATCATCGCTGTTGACGCATGATTTAGAACGAATAGAGCAGGAGGTTGCTTTAGTTTCAACAGATCAAAACATGATGGTGTATGTGATACTTGATTCGAGTAGTGAAATTCAATTCGCTAATCATATTATTTGGCGAGAAAGTAATGCCACTAACGTGCTAGAAGGTTATTCTGTTGATTTACATAGAATTGTTATCACCAATAATAAACCTTATTTAAAGGTGAATTTGGACCGTTTATCGATTCAGGCTTACTATCCTCTTAATGCTAATTCTCGTTATAGTTATTCAAATTCTGTAGAGCTTATTTATCTAGAATATGACATTGCCAATATTTTATCAGAAGCGGTTGATAGTCTGTTAAAGCGCTTTATAGAGATATGGGGGATTGGTGCTCTATTGTTGTCTTTATTCTGTGTCATGTTGCATTATTTACTGATTAGACCGTTAACTCAATTAAGCCAAGCCGCTAAAAACCTCGACTCTCCTGATTTCAATACTGATATCGTGTGCACATCGACCGAACTAGTTAACTTACGCGATTATTTGAATCAGGTTAATGGCCGGTTATCTCGCAGTAAAAAACGCCTCAATGATGCAGAGCAACGTTGGCTTTTTGTGGTTGAGGGTGCTCGTAATGGTATTTGGGATTGGTGTATTGCTACTGGCGATGTGTTTGTTTCTGATCGTTGGAAAGATATCCTAGGTTATCAACCTTATGAGCTCGATAATGATTATTCTGTTTGGGAGTCGCGTTTACATCGTGATGATAAGGCGCAGGTATTAAATACCTTACAGAATTACATCAGTAATCAACATGAATATTATGAAAGTGTGCATCGTTTACGTCATAAAGATGGACGATATATTTGGATTCTAGATCGTGGCAAAATAGTTGAGTGGGATGAATTAGGACGGCCATTACGAATTATCGGCACAATAACAGATGTTTCTGGTGATGTAAAAAGCCAACATATTACAACCGATAAACAGGGTCATAGTGGTCTTACGGATTTAATTAATCGTGATGTATTAGCCGATCAGCTCTATGATTTACAGGTTCTTAGCCGCAAGACTGGTCAGTTTTCTGCACTGCTTATGATTAATTTAGATAATTTTAAATTAATTAATGATGCTTTGGGTCATCAACTTGGTGATAGATTATTAATGCAGATAGCAGCACGCTTATCTGGCACATTTTCTAGTGCTGGTTTGGTTGCTCGACTTGGCGCGGACGAGTTCGTTATTCTAGCCAAAAATTTTGGTAATGAAATTGATCAAGCAAATAAACGTGCATTAGCATTGGCAAGTGAAGTGAGGCAGTTAATTGGCCGCGGTTACACCATTTCAGATCAAAACTTATCAATTTCAGCTCGGATCGGATTAGTTGTTTTTGATGGTATTGAGTCATTAGAACCTCAAATATTATTGGCCCGTGCAGATAGCGCTCTGGAGCAAGCAAAAGATAGTCGCTCTAATGGTTGCGCTATTTATCAACCGGAATTAGACCAGAATCAAGTGCAACCATTCAAATTACAAAACGAGTTGAAACTGGCTATCCAGAACAAGCAGATGTCATTGGTTTATCAACCCGTTGTTGATCAGGCCGGGCAGCTCAATAGCATTGAAGTACTAATGCGTTGGTATCACCCACAGTACGGATATATTAGCCCTCGTAAGTTTATTGCGTCAGCTGAACTGTCTGATTGTATCTTTGAATTAGAGCTGTGGGCATTAGATCAAGTCTGTGAACTTATTCAAACACTGCAACAGGCAAATGCGACAGTTCCTTTAATGTCATTAAATGTATCTTCACGTCACTTTCATCAAGATCATTTTGTAAACGTAGTGATGAACCGAATCAATGCAGCACATGTCTCTCCTGCATTGTTTCAGTTCGAATTATCTGAAGATGTATTCGTGGTGAACGCAAATGTTGCCAGAAACAAAATAGCTGAGTTACAACGATTTGGTGTCAACATTGCGATGGATAATTTTGGTGGAGGTTCTTGCGCGGTCCATTTATTACAAGGTATTCGTTTTTCACAAGTGAAGTTAGCAGCTGTTTATATTGAGGACATAGAATATAACCCTGAAACCTTTAACATAGTGAATGCCATTGTTGAGTTTGCCACTAAGTTAAACTTCCCTGTAGTGGCTAAACAAGTCGAGAATAAGCAGCAACTCAATTTACTGACCCATGCAAAATGTACTTGGTTTCAAGGCTATATTATCAGCCGCCCATTAGCACATGACGACATTATTCAATTAATTAAGACACAGTTATCTTTGAGTGTTGTGCAATAAAGTCAATGGTATGAGATAGGGCGATATTACGCATGTTATCTTTTTCGATGAACACTTCGTGATATGCGCCTTCAATAATGACTTTATGGCAATGAGTACTTAGTGCTACGTTTTGCGCCTCATTGCAGACAATAGTGTCTCTTTCAGCTTGCAAAATTAGTATCGGAGTTTGGCTGTGCTTAGCGTAGTCAATGCATTTCTCCGCTGCATCCATTGCCTCTAGTAACCAATGGTTAGTCGGTGAGCCTAACTGTGCTTTAGTGGTTTCTTCAAAGATATTGCGATAGTGCTTATAGCGTTGTTGGCTATGAGTGAGTCGGTTGCGTTTAAAGCTGTCTGGTTTGTAATGAGTTCCCCCTATTACAAATGTACTGTGTACTTTATTTGCTTCCAGACGATTAGTATCAAGCTTTTGTGCTAGCCACCGAATGATGGGTTTTGTAAACGGTAATCGAATACCAAACATTGGAGCAGAGAAGACTGCTGCCGTAAACGTATTTGGGTGTTGATTAATGTAATCGCTGGCAATGGTGCATCCCATTGAGTGAGCGATGATAAATAGCTCATCATGCTGTTGTTGGCGTACGACCTGCTCAATAAATTGAGTTAAATCCTCAGTGTAATCGGTAAAGTTGGCAACATAACCCTGATGTGGATTGTGTGTCAGCCGGTCTGATAACCCTTGTCCTCGATGATCTAAAGCGTAAACGCTAAATCCTTGTTGGTATAAATCAAACATCAATTCTTGATATTTTATATAGGATTCAACTCTGCCATTGCTTATCACGATTGCGCGCTGATTGTTTGGATGTTGGATCATCGCATAGGCAATATTTATACCGTCATCAGTACAGAAACTCGATTGGTGTACTTGTTGCCAAAAGTGTCGTTGCTCACTGGTATCGAGCTTTAGTTCTGATGAAAATTTCATGTAATGCATAGTTATTAAGCCAGCTCATTTATATCTAAAGTATTGTGTGTTCGATGTATTTATCTGTCTGATTATCCGTTACTTGCTTGTTTTATTATCGCCTTTTGGCTAGCAATAAACTCATCAACCATTTGTTCTAATACCGACATTGGGATAGAACCATTTTCTAAAATGGCATCATGAAACTTTCGGATATCAAAGTTTTTTCCTAATGCCTTTTCAGCCTTAGCCCGTAACCGTTTTATGGTTAATTCACCAATTTTGTATGACAACGCTTGGCCAGGCCAGGAAATATAGCGATCTATTTCAGTGGTAACGTTGTGCATTGAAAGTGCAGTATTACCGGCCATAAAATCTATCGCTTGTTGGCGGCTCCAACCTTTAGCATGCATGCCGGTGTCGACGACTAAACGCGCCGCACGCCACATCTCATAGGTTAGCCGGCCAAAGTTACTGTATGGGTCTTGATAAAATCCAGCTTCTACGCCTAAATATTCTGAATATAAGCCCCAACCTTCACCAAATGCAGAGATGTAACTGTAACGTCTAAAATTAGGTAAGTCAGTGAGTTCTTTATTGAGTGATATTTGTAAATGGTGCCCAGGCACTGCTTCGTGTAGGGTTAGAGCTTCAAGCTCATAGAGTGGTCGCTTGTCTAAGGCGTAGGTGTTTACCCAATAATAGCCAGGCTCGTCGTCACGGTTTGAACCCGAGTAGCGCCCTGTGGTGTATTTAGGCGCAATTTCAGCAGGTACCGGTGCAATACCATAAGGTGTGCGCGGTAATTTGCCGAAATACTTAGGCAACATGGCATCTGCTTTTTTGGCAATAAATGCTGCTTCTTTAAGTAACTCATCAGCGGTTTTAGGATAAAACTGTGGATCCGTGCGTAAAAACATTAAAAAATCCGCAAAACTGCCTTTAAAGCCAACACCTTTAATTACCTGCTCCATTTCTGATCTTATACGAGCAACTTCTTGTAATCCAAGTTGATGGACTTGTTCAGCTGTCATTGGCAGCGTGGTGTAATACTCAACTCTGTTTTGATAAAACGCAGCGCCATCTGGTAAAGCCGAAGCCGCGATGTCTATTCGTGCGTTGGGAATATACTCCTCAGTCATGAAATTATAAAACTGTTGGTACAGAGGAAGCACGATTTGTTCTACGGTTGTTTTGCCTTGTTGGGTCAGCGTATTTTTTTCTGTTGCGCTAAAATGGTCAGGATAGTGGGTAAACGGAGTAAAGTAGCCGCTGCTCTCAACCGGAACAATAAATGCGCTAATACTGTCTTCAAATCCATTCAGGGTGATTTTTGCCGGAGTAATACCGCTGGCTAAACCTTGTTTGAGCCAATATGTTTGTTGGGCAAAATAACGTGGTAATTGTTCAAGTTTAGCTAAATAGTGCTGATAATCTTCAATACTATTGAAGCGAGCTTTAGCAATAGACGCAATATAAGCATGAAAACCACTTTCAGCTGTTATGGGTAAATAGTGGTCATGAAACCGATACATGTCGACTTCGTTTTGTAGCTGGTCTTGTAAAATCTTAGCATTGATGACATCTGATTTGGATAAGTTTTTCCGGTCAAGCTGCTTAAGTGTATGGAGAATTTTGAGCGTCTGTTGGTTCTTTTCTGCTAATGTTTCTGCAGATAAATCGTCAAGCTTTGCAGCTACTGATGCATCTCCTAAACTGGCGGCTAACTCCGGTGAGTAAGCTAAATTAACCGCCCAACTCTGGTCTATAATCGCTTGTAAATCTCTATCTATCTGCGTTTGTTGGCCAGTGATTGGGGTATCAACCTGAGTCGTGGTTGAATGGCTACTACAACCCAATAAACTTAACATTATCAGTGCAGGTAGGATAAGCAAGCGCATCTATAGTCCTTTATGGTTTAATCTGTTTGTTAGCATTAGAGTATGCCCGATTTAAGTATAAAAAACACATTCCAAATTAGCGTTTGCTTTTTAGTGTGGTAGATTCCAGAAAAAAACATTGGCCATCAGAATTTGTATAAATACATGTTAAACTGAATACGATTCTCTGACCGACAAAATTAAACTAATGGCAGGGTAAGTTTATAGGGGTTAATTATGATAGATAAAACCATTCCGTTGGTTGATTTGCATCGACATTTAGACGGTAATGTTAATGTAAAAACTATTTGGGAATTAGGCCACCAACACGGTATTCAGTTACCCGCTAATTCGCTAGAAGAGCTTGCGCCATTTGTGCAAATCCAAGGGAAAGAGAACAACCTAGTCGATTTTTTGAAGAAACTAGATTGGATGGTCGCGGTATTAGCTGATCTAGATGCTGTAAAGCGTGTTGCTTATGAAAATGTTATTGATGCAGCATCGCAAGGGTTAGATTACGCTGAATTGCGCTTTAGCCCTTATTACATGGCGATGAATCATAATCTGCCCATTGAAGGTGTCGTTGAAGCCGTTATCGATGGTGTACGTGCAGGTGTAAAAGAGCAGGATATTAGCGTTAACCTCATTGGTATTATGTCGCGTTCTTTTGGACAAGAAAAATGCCGCTTAGAACTTGAAGGCATACTTGCCCATCGTGACAGCATTGTGGCGATGGACTTAGCCGGCGATGAACTTGGTTTCCCAGGCGATTTGTTTACTGAGCACTTTAAGCGTGTTCGAGATGCAGGGCTACAAGTTACCGCCCATGCTGGTGAAGCCGCGGGTGCTGAAAGTATGTGGCAAGCCATTAACGTACTGGGTGCAACCCGAATTGGGCATGGCGTGAATGCGATTCATGATCCGAAGTTGATGGAGTATTTGGCCAAGCATCGTATTGGAATTGAATCATGTCCAACTAGCAACTTACATACGTCTACCGTTCAAGATTACGATGTTCATCCACTGCGTAAATTTATGGATGCTGGTGTATTAATTGGTCTTAATACCGATGACCCAGGAGTGAGTGCTATTGATATCGCTCATGAATATCGTGTGGTTAAATCTGAAATGGGTTTCAGTGATAGTCAACTGGCGACATTGCAACGTAATGGGGTTGAAATGGCCTTTATGTCTGACAGTGACCGCAAAGCGTTATACGCTAAAAAAGCGAAGTAAATGGCGAATGTGAGTAAAAAAATAGCCAGCAAATGCTGGCTATTTTTGTATTCTACTTTGCATAAACAGTGAGTTAAATAACCCTTGAAAACTGTTGCTGACGAGCTTTTTGACGATAATATACATCAAAGCACATACAGATATTTCGAATAAGTAGACGACCGGTCGTGCTAACGGTAAGTTTGCGGTCTGTGATATCAACCAATTTATCATTAATGAATGTTTGCAACAGTTTTAGATCTTCAGCAAAATATTCATCAAAGTTAATAGCAAACTTTTGTTCAATTTTATCCATGTCTAAATCAAAATGACAGATAATCTGTTTAATGACCGCGCGACGAATTTCATCATCGTGATTTAAGCTACAGCCTTTCCATAATGCATGACCATTAGCATCAATAGATTCGTAGTATGGACGAATATCTTTTTGATTTTGGGCATAGCAGTCGCCAATTTGGCTGATAGATGATACCCCTAACCCAAGCAAGTCACATTCTTCTTGGGTGGTGTACCCTTGGAAATTACGATGTAATTTGCCGGCATTTTGTAACTTTGCCAACTCATCATTGGGTTTGGCAAAATGGTCCATACCAATAAATTGATAACCCGCATCTGTTAACGATTCTATCGTTTGGCGAAGCATATCTAATTTCTGTTGTGGAGCAGGCATATCATGTTCTTTAATTTTACGTTGTGCAGCAAAACGCGATGGTAAATGTGCATAGTTAAAGACCGATAGACGATCAGGCGATAGCTCAATAATGCGTGCAATGGTTTTTGCAAAGGTTTCTGGCGTTTGCAGCGGTAAACCGTAAATTAAATCAACGTTAGTGGACACGAAACCGAGTTCTTTTGCTCTGGCAATTAAGTCGAAAATAAATTGTTCATCTTGCTCACGGTTAACGGCAATTTGTACTTCTTTATTAAAGTCTTGCACACCAATAGACACCCGGTTAAACCCAGCTTCTTTTAAGGTGTCTAACATGCTGAGTTCTATCTCTCGCGGGTCAACTTCAATTGAGTATTCACCCACGTCAGCAAAATTAAAGTGTTGTTTAATTAGTGCGGTCAGTTTAAGAATTTGTTCAGGGCTTAAAAATGTCGGTGTTCCGCCACCCCAATGCATTTGGGTTACAGTGTAATTTTTGAATAATGGAGCGCGCTTAATAATTTCAGTGGCCAGATATTCAATGTATTGATCTGCTTTATGAGCATGGCGAGTAATAATTTTATTACAACCACAGTAGTAGCAAAGCTTGGCGCAAAAAGGAATATGCACATATAGCGACAGTTTGTCTGACTTACTGTTTTTAATAGATGTCAGTAGATTTTGCTCAGTAAAGGCATCGTCAAACTCTAGTGCGGTCGGGTAAGAAGTATAACGGGGACCGCTGTAATTGTACTTTTCGATCATCGACTGATCCCAACTAATCTGAGTGGGCTGCTTCAAGGCGTGTCCTCCGGGAGTAAATTAGCAACAGGCGAAGTATGCAATGTTCGTGATCAAATAACCTTGATCTAGGTTGTAAAAATGAATGTTGCCTATGGTGATTAGTGAGGTTTAGCGATAGCTGATATGAAATAATGACCAGACTGTGCAGCAGGTCACAGTTTGTGTTTGGCGATTATTTAAGTAAGGCTGGTTTCTAGCCAAGGTTAAAACGTTGAGAGCCTAAATTGCGCGCCTTACCATCGTATCTCACTTCAGTAAGTTGTACTTTACTGCTGCGGTGTTTCAACACAATGCTCGTTGAACGAGTGCCGTATTCCTCATGTTCGATAAAAATAGATGATAGACGCCGTTCCCACTCAAGACTAATGCCTGTTTGAGGTAAATCTTGATCTTTGGGTTGAGAAGTATCGCGCATGATATTGAGTAATTGGTCTATGCAAGGTGATTGCATTTGTTTGATATAGCTTTGTAGCTGTTGCTGACCTTTAGCCATTTTAGGCCATATATCATCCAGCGCACCGTTACTCACAGCATGAAAACCAGGCTTAAGCAAAGTGGTCGTTAAGGTTTTACTGTTAAAGCAATGGAGTTGATTGTGCTGTTCGAAGACTAAATTAAACGGATTGTAGTTTATCGAGTGTTCAGTTAACCATTGGCTATTGATGTGTTGTTTGGTTAGCGCGTCAACGACTAACTCTCCACGACTGCGAACGCCATCTTGCTGTTCGATTGCTCGAATATTGGTTAGCCCAGCAAATTGACCCTGTTCATTAATTCCTAACCAAGTACCGCCGGCTTGTTTATCTTGCCCTGCGATAATGATTGGTGTTGTTGCCCAACGATAGGCGGGTTCGGTTGCTCTGTGATGAAATTCATCGCGGTTAGCACAGACAATTAAGGGGTAATCTGGATGCGCCTCAACGGCAATAAATAAAATACACATGACTGCCCCTTAAAAGTATCGACACCGCCATGATAACCTAATAAATCGATTATGATTAATGATGATGTTTATGTGTCGAAGTTGACTCGTGATGATGTGCAACCTTTGTGTCTGAATGATGGCCGTGGTCATGGCTATGTGGTGCTGATTTTAGGTTGATCATCAAACGGCTTAAAAATTTTCGAGGTCCAAGTCGCAATAAGCTGGCGCCAAACAATAAAACGATTGCCACTAGACCAAGTATATTGGCCGCCTCAGGTAACTGTAATGTTAATGATGAGCTCAGAGTGAGTTGATCTGCCACCATTAATCCTACCAGTAAAATCCCGCCTAACATGAGTCCTTGTTTCCAATTCATTAACTTCAACTGGCCGATGCTGAGTACCGGCGCAGCGAGTAAAGTAAATGCCACTGCAATTTGGCTCCAACCACTGTAAGCCAAGGCAAGCGCCAAAATTACCGTGCCTAAATTACAAAAACGCATCGGTAAAAAGACTAATAGCAAAATAAATACCTGTAATGCGGGGTTCTCAAGCGGAACAGAGGGATGACCTATTAGGTTTGCTAATACTAAGCTAAGGATAATCCAGGGGGCACTTCGGTCGACTAATTGGTTAAAGCCAAAGCGCCAAGGTGACTCAGAAAGTGTTGGGTGCGGATCTGTTATATCAACTTTTGTCAGCGTCATTAGTGCCCCAATAGCTAATAGCCCTAATATTTGGTAAAGCGCAAACCAAGGGCCCAATAGTAATAAGGTAATTAACAATGCTTCAGGACCCGCTAGACGCTGCAACCAACGTAACCCTAGGGAAGGATGAGATGGGCGTAATCCAGCAGCAAACCTAGCGGTGGCGATAAAATAACTGCCTAATAAAATAGGAGAAATAGTCAGCAACCAACTAACGAATTGCTCTGAACCATGGTCTTTATGAGCGTGTTCATGGCCACCAGTATCCATCAGTAGCAGTAGGGCTAATAACCCTAAACCTAATAGGCTGCCAATGCCTGCTTGGTATTGATATTGACCTTGCTTGTCTTCTTGTTGATGACCATGAGGTTGATGTAATACCACGTGTAAAATAGAACCGGTAACAAAGGCTTGCAAGTAAACCGTGTTTTCAAGACTTAATTGAGTTAACAAATGTTCGCCAGCAAAGTAGCCGACGCTGGTTAATACCATCATTGCAGCTAAAACGGCGCTAGCCCATCGAGTGCCGACTTGAGGTTTGAGTAACCACCAAATAGCGACGCCAACAGGTAGGCGGTGCATGATCACGCCTAAGGCTAGAAGTGTCGAATTGCCCTCTTGTTGTGCCAATACCATCGCTCCACCGTCTGTAATGGTGTGCAGTAATAGTCCGCCAATGCCGAGTGTGAGGGTGATGTTGTGGGTGATTTCTGAATATCGATGAAACAGTTTTTCACTGGCTGTCGGGCCCCAAACGCCAAGCATGACAAACAATAGCGTGATAAACCCACCATGCTCCAACAGTTCTGGCAAAATATGAATGAGCACCAATCCGCCAAGGGAGACGAATATAAATCCATCTAGGCCTTTTTGTAATCCGCTACCTGATGAAAAGAAGCGATAAAAAAGTGGCCCAAACAGCAGTGCAATACAGCTAGCGATTAGATAGAGCATGTTATCCAGAAATAAATCGAAAAAAACAACGCAGTATACCATTTTAAACCAGTATTGTAGCGTGTGAATATCTCAAGCTGAAAAATTTACTTAGAACCTATAGAGAATGCAGATCTAGTCATTGACGTTAAAGCCAAAAACCTTTTTCGGGTCATCACTTTGGCAAGCGTATGTGGCTATTTTTGATGAGGCATTATTCACTATTTTTAACAACTAACGCCTTGTAATCATCAATAAACTGGCTGTTTTCATCGCTTATGTTACTGCGTTGGGTATACAATGTAGCCCATATTTTGTTAATTAAAAGATTGTTGTCCATGGATATTTTTTCTGCAGCCGTCATGTTGTTCTTGATTATGGATCCGCTGGGTAATTTACCTATATTCGCTTCCATACTGCGGCATATTGATCCCAAAAAACGCCGTAAAGTCTTAATCCGCGAACTGCTGTTTGCGTTGGTTATCATGTTGTCGTTTTTGTATGCTGGTGAAGCTATTCTTAACTTTCTGAACTTACGTTCTGAATCCGTAAGCATTGCGGGCGGCATTATCTTGTTCTTAATCGCGATTAAAATGATCTTCCCTTCGCCGGGGGGCGTGGCTGGATTAGCTGCTGGTGAAGAGCCTTTTATTGTTCCGATGGCTATCCCGCTAATGGCTGGTCCATCTATTCTAGCGGCCTTGATCCTATTGGCGCACACAGATAGCAGCCGCATGACCGATTGGACTATTGCGTTGGTCTCAGCATGGGGCATGAGTGCCGTTATTTTAATGTTCTATAAGTTGTTTACTCGTATCCTTGGTGAGAAAGGCTTAATCGCGGTAGAGCGACTCATGGGGATGGTATTGGTGATGATATCAGTACAAATGTTACTGGATGGAATATCAAATTATATCAACTCCACGGTGAATTAAGCTAAATTGTTATAGATAAGCATTGCGCTAAGTAACTGCAGTAAGCCGACTTAACCGAGTCGGCTTGCTGCTTTTTGACGCTGGGTCAATAGCCATTTGTATTAATTTTTAATCGAATAGATTTATTTACATTAAAGAATGTCTAATTTAATTGTAACCCTGTGGTTGCAACTGTTAATGTCATGTAATTATTGTTTGGGGTGAATTATGAAATATATTATCGTCATGTTGGGGCTTGTTTTTATGACCTTGCAAGGGTGTCAAAATCAGTCAGCAGCATCAAAGGTAGACGAACAAGCAGCCACTGTAGTGGTAACCAAACCATTAATTAAAGATTGTGGTCCAAGTGCGATGCCACCTTTACTTGATCGCACCAAATTAACTGAAAATTTGCGCAAGAAAGGGCTCATCACCGCGGACATGGATCAAGCACAAATAGATAAAATTGTTGCTGATTATATAACTAAACGCCAAAAAGCATTTGAAAAATGCCATAAACCAACACCAAATACAGGTAAGTCGTAATGAGTAAGTTGACTAAATATCAAGGGTTAGCCGTTTCATCTTTATTGCTTGCATGTAGCAGCATGGCTGTTGCTGCTCCACAAACCGGTACACCTGCAGATGCAGGGCTAATTAATGAACAACAAGTATTGTATTGGTTAATTAAACGCGGCGAAGTGAGTGTTGATGCCAGCGAAGCTGAAAAACAAGCTGCTGTAGATGCTTTTGTAAGCCGTGGTCGAAATGCTACTTTTAAACCTGCTGCCATTGAAGTGAAAGCGGAACAATTACGCATTAAACGCTCAGCGCAAAAAAACACTAAAAATGTTCAATATACCGCAGCAAATAACAAAGTTTTAGCCGATCAAGATATTACTAAAACGGTAAAGGTGTTAGCTGTATTGGTAGACTTTCCTGATTTACCTCACGATGCTAACCAGCTTAACGTAGGTGATACGGACATGTATTACAGCAGCTACCCAACATCACATTATCAGCAACTGCTATTTTCAAAAACCGGTTTTACAGGCCCAAGTAATCAAACCCTGCAATCGGCTTATCAGTATTTTCAGGCGGTGTCTGGCAATAGTTTTTATTTTACTGGCCAAGTGCAAGACTGGTTTACCGCAGACAATAATGCCGCTTATTATGGTGGCAATGACTCCGATGACAATGATAATGCGGTACCCGAGCTAGTAAAAGAAGCCGTCACCAAAGCAGTAAGCGGTATGAGTGATACTGAACTTGAAAGCTATGATATTGAAGACCCTTTCGATATCGATGGCGACGGTAATTATGATGAAGCAGACGGTATTATCGATCACGTGATGCTGTTTCATTCAAGCATCGGTGAAGAAGCTGGTGGTGGAGTATTAGGTGAGGATGCCATTTGGTCGCATCGTTTTTATGTCGATTCAAATACCAATGGTTATATTATTCCTGGTCGCTCCCTTAAGGTATTCGGTTACACCGTGCAGCCAATCGATGCAGCGGCTGGAGTATGCACCCACGAGTTTGGTCATGACTTAGGCTTACCAGATGAGTACGACACCACTAATAGTGGTGATGGTTCACCTGTAGGTGCTTGGTCATTGATGTCTGGCGGTAGCTGGACCGGTAGTATTGCTGGTGCTCAACCAAGTGGGTTTAGCCCATATGCAAAATCTTTCTTACAGCAAAAATACAAGGGTAAGTGGGTTAATGAGCAGCATATATCTCTGGCCGATTTAACCAGTAGCGGTACCGCTGTGCAACTTAACCATGCCGTCAATACTGATGCCGTAAACCAGCTATCTATAGCACTACCCGCTGAGGCTGTTGCTTTTAAAGCACCACTAACGGGTCAATATCAGTATTATTCGGGTCAGGGTAATATGATCAATAATGCCATGTCATTTGATGTGACCTTACCATTAGATACGCCATTAGCATTATCATTTCAAGCCCATTGGGATATTGAAGACGATTATGATTATGTGCAGGTGTTGGTTGATAGCGTTGCTATAGAAGGTAACTACACAAATAGTACAAATTCAATTTACCCTACGGTAAAACACTCTATTAGCGGTAAATCGAGCGACATTAGTACCGCTTATGGAAGCGATGCCTGGGTTGATCTAATATTTGATTTGAGTGCATATGCCGGTCGTGATGTGCAAATCAGCGTGGTCTATAAAACCGATGAGGCCGTTGGTGATTATGGTATGGCGATTGATGATATTCAATTAACTAATCAAGGCACGGCATTTTATATCGATGGCGCCGAATCAAGCGGCATTGCAACGCTATCCGGTTTTAGCCGAATTGAAGACAGTCTTGCTGGTAAAGCGAGACGTTACATTGTGCAATTACGCAGCCACCAAGGTGTAGACGCTGGGCTGGTTTATGACAAATACGAACCCGGTGTGCTGTTATGGTTAGAAAACTTTAATCAAACCGATAACAATGTGTCAGAACATCCTGGAAAAGGGTTAATTGGCGTGGTCGATGCAGACCAAAATTTGATTGGCAGTCAATCTACTGATGTGCAAATTCGCGATGCAGCATTTAGCTTATTTGCTCAAAGTTCATACAGTGGTGATAGCCACTTAGCCGCCGAGCCGCTATTTGACGACAATCGTGATTACAGCGCGCCGCTAAAACCACAGGCTGGGCTGATATTGCCTGAGTTAGGCCTAACCATGCAAGTCACAGAGCAAGCAACAGACAGCAGTACTGCAACCGTTGAATTTGCTTTGTCTGACAGCAGCGTGCTACCACCGGTGACACTTGTCGCCGACATTAATGCACAAGCAACCGGTGCAGATGTTAGTTTTAATGTGGTCGTGAGTGGCGGCACTGATTACACTTATACATGGTCGTTTGGCGTGAATAATGCCACCAGTACCGATACTGCCCCTAGCTATACTTATTCCACATCGGGTGATTATAACGTCAGTGTTATTGTTACCGATGGCGCGGGTAATACCGTGACAGCAACCGACGTCGTCCGAGTGGTTATTCTGCCAATAGCTGCTTTTACTTTATTACCGACGAACTTAACTGTGGCTCTGACAAACACCTCCAGCCAAGGTTTTGGTAACTTGACTTATCAATGGAATTTTGGCGATAGCAATACTAGTACCGCTCAAAACCCAAGTCATACCTATACAGCCGCTGGCAGTTATACTATTACCTTAAAGACCACAGATTCTCAGGGTAACGAGTCGACAGCCAGTCAAACAATCACAGTATCGTCGCCAATAGTGGCAGTGACTACCCCAACCCCAACCACAACCACAACAGATAGTGGTAGTAGCGGTGGTAGTTTGGGGTGGTTAAGTGTATTAATGCTCGGTCTATTGGGCTATCAGCGCAAACGAGTTTAATCTCTCGTAGCAAACAACAGAAACGCCCATAAGGGCGTTTTTTATTTTGATTACTGAGTTAGGTTTACAAGATGCTGAGTAGCATTAACCTTAAGTGCTTTGATTGATATACTCGACAGCCGCAGGCAGAAATATTTCGCTGACAATAAGCTGTGAACCGTGCAAGTTAAAGTAACGTCTACGCCCCCATAAACTACTGTTAACCTGTTGATTTAAGCTGGTGGCTAGTGCTGCTAAACGGCCACAGGTTTCAAACTGAGCGACTTCAATATTGCCGGGAGTAATGTCTGGGCTATTAAACAATAACTCACCTAAAGGTCGGGTGCCAAGGCGAGTAAAATCATTCTGTTGATTGCGAATCTGTTTATCATCAGCATTTTGATTATTAGGGGATTGAGTGCCTAAAATAGTCTGTGGGATCAGTGTGCGGGCAAATACCCAAGGGGTGCCGTCAAGACACAATAATACTTCGCGGACCCAAACAGGGTTAGTTTGAGCAGGAAATTCATCTGCTAGAGGCTCAAGTAAATGCTCGCCTAACACTTTCACTTCAAAGTGTTTGCAGTGTGTCTTGAGGCGCTGGGTCAAACTTCCGGTTGCTAATAGCCACTCTTTAAGTTGGCTATGAGGCAATGAATCGATCTTTTGTGGCGAAAACCAATGAATTGATTCACCATAAGGAAAGCTAATACTGGTCACGTTCATCTAAAACTCGTTACAATATATCTCAACGGCAGTAGTCTATCATGTCAAAGATGAGCAAACACTCTTAGGGAGTGGGCACGATGGCTTATTTAATTAACGTTCCACATTGAAAGGGTGTCTCTCACTATGAAAAAATTGGTTTCAACGTTAGTTATGCTGTGTTGTTTCGCATTTAATGTCCATGCCGCTGATGAACCAGCCCTCGAAGATTATGCTTATTACGGTTTTGAGCCAGATATTGTGACTAACTATATTTCTAACCGTAAAAAGTTAGGTTTTGTTAAAATCAGTGTCGAATTGATGGTAAAAGATCCGAACGATTTAATGAGCTTAGAACATCATGATCCTTTATTACGCTCGGCCATTGTTGAAATTTTGGGTAATCAGTCAGAAGAAAAGGTTAAATCCTTATCTGGTCGTGAAGAGATCCGCCGTGAATGCTATGAGACAGTCAACCGCCTTATGGAACAAGAAGTCGGTCGCTCTATTGTGGTTAACTTATTATTTACTAAATATTTATACGATTAATGACCCGTTCAACGACTCCTCCGATGCGAGCCAAGCATAATGCAGCTAAGCGCTCGCCAAGCCGATCCGCTACCAAGGTTAATCCTGTTTCTGTGAAGCCTAACAAGCCAGTGTTATCAAAATCATTGCATCCGCGTAATGCCCATCTACAGGGTTATGACTTTGCTGCATTGATCGTTGCTATGCCAGCACTAGCCGCTTTTGTTCGGCCAAATCCTTATGGTAATCCTTCCATTGATTTTGCTGACCCAAAAGCGGTAAAAAGCCTCAATGCAGCATTATTGCTGAGCGAATATCATATTAACGGTTGGGATATTCCTGAAGGATATTTATGCCCGCCAGTCCCTGGGCGTGTGGACTATTTGCATTACATTGCTGATTTATTAGCGGTTAAAGGCAAAGTAGTCAAAGGGGCAAGTATTCGAGGGTTAGACATCGGCACTGGTGCCAATGGAATTTATCCATTGCTGGGTATTCAAGCCTACGGTTGGCAATTTGTGGCGTCAGATATTGATCCTGTGTCTATCGACAATGTTGCTAAAATTGCTCAGCAAAACGCCCAGATTACCACGCATTTACAGTTAAGATTACAGCCGCAACCTGAGCATATATTTAAGAATATCATCGCTGCAGATGAACGGTTTGATGTCACCTTGTGTAATCCACCGTTTCATCGCTCACTCGCTGAAGCTTCCGAAGGTTCATTACGGAAAGTCAAAAATTTAGCCAAAAGCCAGCAACAAAAACATGGTCAACAATCGCGTAAGTTAGCGGTTAGTCAGGCTAAACCGACGCTTAATTTTGGCGGTCAAAAAGCCGAGTTATGGTGTGATGGTGGTGAGCAAAAATTCTTAGCCAACATGATCAAGCAAAGCCATGATTATGCCAACCAAGTGCTATGGTTTACGTCACTTGTGTCAAAGTCGGACAATCTCAAACCTTGTTATCAACTACTTAAACAGCTTAATGCTGTGGAAGTCAAAACCATCGAGATGACACAAGGTAATAAAACGACCCGTATTTTAGCGTGGAGCTTTTTAACCCCAGCAATACGCCAACAATGGGCCACATTACGTCCTTAATCTTTAGTGGCATCAAACTCAATCGTTTCACTGCCGTGATACACCAAAAAATGTCGCCCTTTAGCACGAGCTATCAAGGTAATGCCCATTTGTTTGGCCAAATCTAGGCCCATTTGGGTAACGCCACTGCGTGACAACAATACTGGTATGCCCATTTTGGCGACTTTGATGACCATTTCTGATGTTAATCTGCCTGTAGTGTAGAAAATCTTATCGTGTCCCGTTTGCTGATCTAACCACATATCTCCCGCCAACGTATCAACGGCATTGTGGCGGCCAACATCTTCAACAAATGCTAAAATTTGTTCGTCTTGGCATATTCCGCAACCATGCACAGCGCCGGCATTTTTGTAGGTTTCATTATAAGCATTGATATTGCCGAGTAAGGCATAAATAGTCGATTGTTTGAGTGATGGAGTAGGTAAATCAATCTCATCCAAGCCTTGTAAAAATCCACCGTAAACAGTGCCTTGGCCACAACCGGACGTCACTGTTTTTTCAGACAATTTCTGCTCAATATCTTCAGATATCTCTTGGGTTATCACCGCCGCTGAGCTGACTTCCCAATCAACGATAACCGATTCTAATAGACTTAACTCGCTAATAAACCCCTGGTTTTTTAAGTAGCCAATAGTGAGTGACTCTGGTTTAGCCCCCAATGTCATTAAGGTTACGATGGGGCGCCAATTTAAATATACGGTTAATGGTCGTTCGCAAGCGACAAATTTATCGACGACCTGGCCTTGTTCGTTGATGGCTTTAACTGCAATGGTGAGCGGAACCTGCGTGTTGGTTTTAACAAACTTTATTGCATTGCGCTGCAAAGATGTGGCTGAAACAGATTGAGTCATAAGCGAGATAGCCTCTTAGTGGGTCATTCATAGATTGAAAGAATAGGCAGAGTTTGCCTGCTTCAACACCTGATGATCATAGCAATTATTATTCCCTAAACTGAAAACAACTTGTCTAAGCGTGATCTGGCGCAAATCTTCACAAATTCAATGAATTTGGCGCGTATTAATGTCCCACCTAAAATTGCACTGTGGACATATTGTCCTATTCTTAGGAGGGATTTCGGGATCTAGTTCAAAGTTAATTTTACTTTTTAGTTGGCATCATTTTTGCTCCTATTTTAGTTATAAACAAATCAATCAAGTGTATTTCAATACACATATTCATGTCAGAGGTAAGCATTACCATGCAACACACCGACACGATTTGGCCAATGTATGTTTCATTGAAAAAGGTTCAAACCCAAGTAGGGCGCTGGACATCTGTTCGCTGGGAGCTGGATCAAATGGTTCCAGCAACAGAGCAGCAACCAGACAATTCTGTTTTGGTGCCACTGGAATTGTACAAAGATCAACGTGGTAGTTATCGCATCAATCTCGATATGGATAATGCAACACTCTTTATTGTGTGCGATGAATTGATTGATGGCACATGGGTGCCTGCGATGATCTCTGCCGATCAACACGTGAGTGCCGGTTGCCTAGAATCAGATACACCAGTGCTCAATATTCCCATGCCTAGCGCCATTGCCTGTTGGATAGAGGCATTCATCACTCGTCACGGCGAAGTGGAAATCAGCGCTCATAGACGCAAGCATGTTAACCGCCGTAAAAATGAAGGGCCGAGCGTGAATCGCTCTGGAAATATGCAATGAGCGATAAAGCAGAAGGTCTTCTTAACCGTTGGGAAATTAGGCGTCAGCGGGTTGCTGAAGAGGCTAAACAAGAAGAGTTGTTGCAACAGGCACAAGAAAAGCCTGATGACTTCAACATACTAACAGCTGAACCAATCGAAGACGTTAGCGTTATAGATGCGGATGAGGTGGCAGAGCCAGAAGTATTACCAGACCCAAACTCGATTGAAGTAGGTGGCAGTTTTGCCCGCTTTATGGCCAAAAGTGTCGACCCAACGACTAAAGCTGCTGCGCTACGAGCATTATGGAAACAGCCACAATATGGTCATATCGATGGGCTGCTTGAATATGCATTGGATTATACCAATCAACCGCTATTGTCAGCGGATGTATCTGCAGAGTTGGCCAGTAAAGTGTTTCGATATGTCATTGAAAAAGAAAAGCCTGAGCCAGAATTAGATGCTGACTTAGCGCCAACTGACTTAGCTGACCCCGCTGAATTAGCACCAAACGAATTAGCCGAACAAACCGACTCGATAGCCGAAGAGGACTCAATCGATTTAGCCGATAATGATGCCACAACGATTGCGGCGTTATCGCAAGCAGAACAACCGCTTTACCAGGATGATGATCTGCTAAAGCAAGCTGTCGCCAGTGATGAGGCGAAAGCGTAATAACGACACCGTCACA
Organism: Shewanella sp. SR44-4; assembly: GCF_014163715.1. Taxonomy (NCBI): domain Bacteria; kingdom Pseudomonadati; phylum Pseudomonadota; class Gammaproteobacteria; order Alteromonadales; family Shewanellaceae; genus Shewanella; species Shewanella sp. SR44-4. Next base: position 20,472 of record NZ_JACJDU010000016.1, read on the forward strand.
AGATGAATATGACATAAATAAAAGTCGTTAGTTACAGATTTAGAACAAGTTAATGTCAATCTATTACGTGCAATAAGCGTGAACAGTGAACTGAGCTATCACTGTTAATGAGGTATAAAAACCGATAATTGGGAACGCAATGAGTATAAGAAAAAACCAGCCACAGCTGAAACAAGCACGACAACAGGTGATGGCGAATACGCAGATTTTGCAAAATTTAATTCCGCCCACTGTTAGCTATATCACCCAGGGGCATGTGCTTATTATTGGGCCTGAAGATCTCGCGCGTTTAGCTGCGGACAAATTGTCCACAATGGCAAGCCGAGTCATTTTAGCCAATGAAGCGATCACTAACCAAGATGAAACTCACCTTGAAGCGGTGATGAATGCTGCCACTGATGTTGAAAGTTATTACAATAAATTGGCCAGCGTAAAAGGTTTTTTAGGCCAGTTTCAGGTCAAAGTTGAAGGTGAAAGCGGTATTACCGAACTAAGTGTGGTCGCCATACGCCAAGCGCACTTTGATATTGTGCTCGATTTAAGCCACAGCCCATGCATTAACCTTGAAATGCTTCCTCCTGGTTACTTTTATGTCGGCCAAGACAGCGATTTACTTGCCGATGCGATTGCCAGTATTCCAGAGTTAATCGGTGAGTTTGATAAACCGCGCTATGTCCGAGTTAACAGCGATATTTGCGCTCATGATAAACACGGTTTAAACGGTTGTAATCGTTGTTTAAACTTTTGCCCTGCTGATGCCATTAGTAGCGTTGCACATAAAATTGAAATTGACCCTTATCTTTGTCATGGCGCAGGCAGCTGTACTAATGCATGCCCAACTGGGGCGCTAAGCTATGATTTACCAACCCCAGCCTCACTGCATACTTACCTCGAAAAGTTAATTAGTCGTTATCGTCAAGAAGCGCAAACTGCCCCAGTAATATTATTTCATGACAATGAAGCTGGCGCAGAATGGATTAACGAGCAGTTAAGCGGTGACGTGTTACCTGTTGCAATGGAAGAAATCACTGTAGCAAGTATTGATCATTGGTTGGCTGCATTAGCCAATGGTGCACGCGAAATTTTAATTCTACATACTCCGGTTACGGCACCAACATTACTGCAAATGCTTAAAGGTGAGTCTACATTAGCAAATCGCATACTCGACCAAATGGGACAGCCACAACGGATTCGTTTAATTACCCCGTCAGAGCTAACCCAGTTAGATGAGGCGCTAGCGATTAGTTTAGCTTGGCCAGTAATCATGCCGATGACCTTGAACGCTATCGAACCTAATACCAATGTAAAACGCAATATTATGTTCCAAGCGATTGACCACCTAAATGGTCAAGCAGCAGGTGTTGATGACGTGTTAACCATGGCGAATATTCCCTACGGTATGGTTAGCATTAACAGTGACAAGTGCACATTATGTTTGTCGTGTGTGTCAACGTGTCCAACCCAAGCGTTAAAGGATGGCGGTGACGCTCCTGCTCTTAAATTTGTTGAGCAAGATTGCGTCCAATGCGGTTTATGTGAAGCGGCCTGTCCCGAAAACGTCATTAGTTTACTACCTCAAATCAACTTCAATCAGTCTGCAAGACAACAAGTTCAAGTATTAAAACATGAGCCTCCGTTTGAATGTATTCGATGTGGTAGTGAATTTGCCACCCAATCTATGGTGAAAAAAATAATTGAGATGGTAGGTGAGCATAGTGCGTTTAGCGCCAATATTGAACGTTTGAAAATGTGTGGCGATTGCCGTGTAAAAGACATGTTTGAAGACATCCTTGACGATCCAGAAAAGCAATTGCAATAAGAGATCTCCTATGACAGAAACAGGAAGACAAGTAAGTGAGAATGATCAGTTAAGAGCCGATATATATCAGTTGCTGGCTGCGTTATTTCGTCGCCAACCCAATACTGAGTTATTACAGTTTTTAGCTGGTTTAGAGGTAGAGGCCGAGGATGGCAATACCATGAGTCAAGCATGGAATGCGTTAAAACTGGCAGCAGAAAATAGTGATACCAACACCCTAGAAGATGAATACTTTGCCATTTTCTTAGGCGTAGGCAGTGGTGAGATTATGCCTTATGGCAGCTGGTTTATGACTGGCTCTTTAATGGATAAACCCTTAGCGGCATTGCGGAGTGACCTGATGCTACTAGGCTTTGAACGTGAAGAGAATGTTAAAGAACCAGAAGATCATGTCGCTGCATTATGCGAAGTCATGGGCTGCTTAATTTTAGAAGCACCAGGTTACCGTCAATTAGCGTTTTATCAACGCCATATTGGCAGTTGGATTATACGTTTTTGCGATAATTTGGCTAAAACACCTAGTGCTAATTTTTACCTAAACGTCGCGCAATTAGCTAAAGCATTTTTTACCGCTGAAGCCAATGAATTTGAGCAACTGAGTTTGGATATTCCGGTGAATTGTCCAGGTAGTGCTGACTTAGATCCGCTTGAAGAAGAGGTTGTACAAATTAACTAAACTGGATGACGGCTTATTCAGCCCCATCTTTATTTTAACAAGGAGACCATATGAAAAAGCAAGCTTCCGACATGGGTCGTCGCCAAATGCTCAAAGCATTAGCGCTCGGCAGTGCGGCAGGTGCTGTGGCCAGTGTCAGTGCACCCGCACTTGCGCAAGTCACTAAACCGTCTACAGAAGAGCCTACGGGTAATAACTATCGCGAAACTGAGCATATTCGCAATTACTATGCTTCGTTAAGCAAATAACAAAGGAGAGTGTGTGATGCGATTAACCCGCAAAACAGACACGGCCACTAAAGCTAAAAAGTCAGGCCTAGGTCTTAACCGACGTCAATTCCTCAAGTCTGCCAGTTTGGCGACCGGTGGTATTGCAGCGGCTTCAATGCTTGGCGCAGGTATGATGCGTAAAGCAGAAGCTAAAGATGTACCGCACAATGCACCTACCGAAATAAAACGAACGATTTGTTCACATTGTTCAGTAGGTTGTGGTGTGTATGCTGAAGTTCAAAATGGTGTGTGGACAGGGCAAGAGCCTGCGTTCGATCATCCATTTAACCAAGGTGGACACTGTGCTAAAGGCGCAGCATTACGTGAGCATGGTCACGGTGAAAAACGCTTAAAATACCCAATGAAGCTAGAAGGTGGTAAATGGAAGCGTCTATCATGGGATCAAGCCATCAATGAAGTAGGCGACAAAATGGAGTCGATTCGTCAAGAGTCTGGTCCTGATTCAGTTTACTTTATGGGTAGTGCTAAATTTTCAAACGAACAAGCTTATATGTATCGCAAATTAGCAGCAATGTGGGGCACTAACAACGTCGATCACTCTGCTCGTATTTGTCACTCTACCACGGTAGCCGGTGTTGCAAACACTTGGGGCTACGGTGCGCAAACTAACTCGTTTAACGACATTCGCAATTCAAAATGCATGATGTTTATTGGATCTAACCCATGTGAAGCTCACCCAGTGGCGATGCAACACATTTTAATTGGTAAAGAACGCGGTGCTAAAATCATCGTAGTCGATCCACGTTTTACCCGTACAGCGGCTAAGTCTGATGAATATGTCCATATTCGTCCAGGTACTGACATTCCATTTATTTATGGTCTGCTATGGCACATTTTCGAAAACGACTGGCAAGATGATTCGTTCATTTCTCAACGTGTATACGGCATGGAACGTATCCGAGAAGAAGTGAAAAAATACACTCCAGAAGAAGTCGAACACATTGCCGGTGTGCCAAAAGCACAAATGTACCGTGTCGCTAAAATGATGGCAGAAACTAAGCCTGGCACTATCGTTTGGTGTATGGGTGGTACTCAGCATCACATTGGTAATGCTAACACTCGTGCTTACTGTATTTTACAGCTTGCCCTTGGCAACATGGGTATAGAAGGCGGCGGAACTAACATTTTCCGTGGTCACGATAACGTACAGGGTGCGACTGACTTTGGTTTGTTATTTGATAACTTACCTGGTTATTACGGCTTAACGTCTGGCGCATGGGACCATTGGGCTAATGTGTGGGACCTTGAACCAAAGTGGATCACCGAGCGTTTTGACCAAGGTGAATACTTAGGTCAATCGCCACAAACATCTGCGGGTATTCCTTGTTCGCGTTGGCATGATGGTGTGTTAGAAGACAAAACCAAGATTGCTCAACGAGACAATATTCGTCTGGGGTTCTTTTGGGGTCAGTCAGTTAACACCGAAACTCGTGGTCGTGAAATCCGTGAAGCACTGAATAAAATGGATACCATTGTGGTCGTTGATCCATTCCCAACCATGGCGGGTGTTATGCACGAACGCCAAGATGGAGTGTATTTATTACCTGCGGCAACTCAGTTTGAAACCTACGGTTCGGTTTCAGCCTCCAACCGTTCACTGCAGTGGCGTACGCAAGTTATCGAACCATTATTTGAGTCATTACCTGATCACACCATCATGTATAAACTGGCCAAAAAATGGGGCGTTGCGGACCAATTCTGTAAGCACATCAAGGTTAATGGCGATGAGCCATTAGTGGAAGACATTACCCGTGAATTTAACACCGGTATGTGGACTATTGGTTATACAGGCCAAAGCCCTGAGCGTTTGAAAATGCACCAAGAAAACTGGGGCACCTTCGACGTTAACTCACTTGAAGCTCCCGGCGGCCCAGCTAAAGGCGAAACCTATGGTTTACCTTGGCCATGTTGGGGTACACCAGAGCAGAAACACCCTGGTTCTCAAATCTTGTACCGCACCGGACGTGAAGTGAAAGACGGTGGTGGTAACTTCCGCGCGCGTTATGGTGTGGAGCACGAAGGTAATAACATTCTTGCTGAAGGCTCTTTCTCTAAAGGATCTGAAATTGAAGATGGTTACCCAGAGTTTACCGCCGACATGCTTAAGCAGCTTGGCTGGTGGGACGACCTAACAGCAGAAGAAAAAGTCAAAGCTGAAGGTAAAAACTGGAAAACTGATATCTCTGGCGGTATTCAACGTGTGGCAATTAAGCATGGTTGTATTCCTTACGGTAACGCTAAAGCGCGTTGTATTGTGTGGAACTTCCCTGACGATATTCCATTGCATCGCGAACCGTTATATACCCCTCGTCGTGACTTAGTGGCTAAATACCCTACTTATGAAGATCGTATGGTGGCTCGTCTACCAACGCTTTATAAAACAATTCAAGACAAGGATTTTGCTACCGACTACCCACTAGCCGTAACAACCGGACGTTTGGTTGAATACGAAGGTGGTGGTGAAGAAACCCGTTGTAACCCTTGGCTTGCTGAATTGCAGCAAGAAATGTTTATCGAGATCAATCCAGCAGACGCTGCAGATCGCGGTTTACGTGATGGCGATGACGTATTTGTTCACAGTCCAGAAGGTGCAAAAATTACTGTTAAGGCAATGGTTACACCACGTGTTATTGCAGGTGAATGTTTTATGCCATACCACTTTGCAGGCGTATTTGAAGGCAAGAGTTTAGCCAAAAACTACCCTGAAGGAACCGTGCCTTATGTGATTGGCGAATCTGCCAATACCGTAATGACCTATGGTTATGATGTCGTAACGCAAATGCAAGAGACCAAGTCTAGCTTGTGTCAGATAAGCAAAGCCTAAACACTTGATGAGGAGATAAGCCATTATGGCAGTCATGAAATTTCTGTGTGACACCAAACGCTGCATCGAGTGTAACGGTTGCGTCACAGCATGTAAAAACGAAAACGACTCTGCTTTAGAGTGGGGTATTCAGCGTCGCCGCGTGGTAACGCTTAATGATGGTGAACCAGGAGAAGCGTCAATCTCAGTAGCATGTATGCATTGTACCGATGCACCATGTATGGCTGTATGTCCGGCCGACTGTTTCTACCGTACCGAAGACGGCATTGTGCTACATAACAAAGATACTTGTATCGGTTGTGGCTATTGCTTCTATGCCTGCCCATTTGGTGCACCGCAGTTCCCTAAGAAGTCTGCATTTGGTAGCCGTGGCAAAATGGATAAGTGTACTTTCTGTGCTGGTGGCCCAGAAGAAGATCATTCAGAAGCCGAGCGTCTAAAATACGGTTCAAACCGTATTGCAGAAGGCAAATTACCAATGTGTGCAGAGCTTTGTTCAACCAAAGCATTGTTAGCCGGCGATGCAGGCATAGTGTCTGACATTTACCGTCAACGTATGGCTGCACGCGGTAATCCAAATGTAATTTGGGGCTACAATCCTAAAACAGGCGAAATGATCTAACCCAGAGCAATGGCTGCGATAATTTTCGCAGTCATATAAGGAGTGACAATGTTAACTTTAACGTTAAACAAATCACTGCGCAGGATGTTTGCTCTGTTGGTTCTGTGTATGGGATTGGGGTTGGTTACATCAATGGTGTATGCCGCCGATGAACAATCAAGTCAGCAACAAGCAAAGTCTAAAACCAGTGATGCAGATCTCTGGCGCGCAGTAAAAGCCGGCGAACCGGGATACAGTACAGACAAAGGCCTTGATGCTGATGTTCTGATAAATGTATCGGGTAATGAAGGCAAGATATTGCGAAATACCTACCTGAAACCCGCACTCGGCTTAGCCGTTGTCGGTGTTTTTGCAGCCTTTTTAGTGTTTTACTTCGTTAATGGTCCATCTAAACTGAGTAAAGGCTTTTCGGGCAAAATGGTACTTCGTTGGAGTAAAAGTGATCTCTGGTTACATTGGACTATGGCAGTTTCATGCTTAATCATGATGCTGACCGGTATAATCATTATGCTCGGACGCCATTTCTTAGCCCCTTATGTCGGTGACGGTATTTGGGCTGGGATCATCGCCTTTAGCAAGTTTGCCCATGACTGGTCTAGCCCCATTTTTATGGTGTCTTGGCTGTTGTGTGTTATCAAATGGATGCCACTACAAACCTTCAAAATGTATGACTTGAAATGGTTTTTAGTGGTGGGTGGCTACATTAATTTTGGTCCGTTTAAAGGCAAACATCCAGACAGTGGATTTGCTAACGCGGGTGAAAAAATGTGGTTTTGGACCTTAGCTATTTTTGGTCTAAGCATCAGCATAACAGGCATAATGTTAGTGTTTCCAACACTGGATTTACCGCGCGAACTGTCAATGCTCGCCTTACTTGTACATGGCTTAAGTGCGACGATATTAATCGCATTTACCATAGTACATATTTGGATGGCGACCGTACTCAGTGAAGGCGGTATGGAGTGTATGGTATCTGGCTATTGTGACGAAAACTGGGCTTCGCAACACCACAATGTGTGGTACGACGAAATCAAAGCCGATGGCAGTTTAAAATACAAAGAGTAGCCCTGCTTTCTGGTGTTAATGCACCAGGTTGATGGCAGAGATAAAACACCTTGTTGGGTAACTAACAAGGTGTTTTTTATTGCTGCAGGTACATTAATAAGTTTTGGGATGCAGGTAATGAATCGAATTGATTGCAGTAGATGATGGCGGTTTAATTTGAATCACTGTTCAAACTCAGTTAGTGTGCAGGATATTATTAAATTACTAGAAAATGAGTCGCTCTATAGGCTTGTTATGTGACCAAACTAAAAGACAAATAATGGTAGCCATTTCTCGAAATATTCAATTTTTACTCTTTGCCTTTATATTGGCCGGTTGTTCTACTATCCAATCAGGTAGTGGAGATATGATCGGTTTCACTGAGTCAGGTAAAGCCTCGTACTATAGTGATATACATCAAAACAACAAGACTGCAAGCGGTGATATCTATCAGCATAATCAAAAAACTGCTGCGCATAAAACGCTACCATTTGGTTCTAATGTCAAAGTGACCAATACCCACAATGGTAAGAGTGTTATCGTTAAAATTAATGACCGTGGTCCGTTTGTTAGAGGGCGCATCATTGATCTTTCAAAGTCTGCCTTCAGCAGTATTGGCAATATATCTAGTGGTTTAATTGACGTTAACATTGAAGTCGTTCGTTAGCACTTTTCTATGGCGCAATATGTCTTACTGACCTGGCATCGAAGATAATCCAGCTTGCTAATCAACTGGCCGTATGGTCGGTTTCGTAGGCGAACGTTTAACATATGGTTTGGTTTCGCTTTCTTTAGCTGAGCTTTTATAAGAGTCGGTTTAACAGTAAGTCATTATTTAAATTATAATTTAATAGGCTGCGAAATTAACCAGATTAAAAAACTATGTGGAAGTGTTGCAGAAGATATGATCGAGATTGAATATTCTATAGGTGAATTAAAAACGTCGATGCTTGTTGTCGAGGAACACCGTTTTTACCTTATTACAAAGGAATGGATAAAGGCTGTAGATCTGAATGTGGGTGACCAAATATTAGCTTGCAGTGATGCTATCGCTAAAATAGAAAGCATAAATAAAGTTGAAGGTTCAGCCCATTGCCGCGACTTAAAAATAAGCCATAATCATAATTATTTTGTCACCACAGCGCGTCCAGCGTTTCATGACACTCTCTGTGATAGAGCCCCAGCCGATAAGCTTGAACGTATTGCATACGAGCTGGCCAATAGGCCCTCAAATTTCCCTGATGGTAAACCAACCGGTCACCACGGTGGCCCTTGGGCCGCGGCTAAATATTTACACCGCGATCCCAGCAAAGAAGTCATCGGCTGGGGCCGTGCCAATGACAACATGTGCGCAGAAGATGCAGCTATAAGTGATTTAAGACAAAAAGTGGGTAATGTCGTTGAATTACATCGAGGTAATGTAGATATTTCACATGCATATTTGAGGAAATATACCAAAAAAGGTCGTTTTGTGAATAAAATGAGCCCTTGTGTTTACTGTCGTGATAATTATGGCAGCGCGCTAAATGACACCACTGAAGGCGTGAGTAATTTGCCTAAAGAAGGTCGTGGCTATTTACCCGCGTTAGATAAATAATTCCTAGCAACATTTTTCCCATCATTTATGAAGTCTACAACACTATTTTGTTTGCCAAATTAACCTGAGCTTTCTAAGGCTAAAGCCGTGTCCGCTGTTTTGAATACAATGGCGCAGTGGGAATATTGTTGAATAAGCGCGTTAAGTTGATTTGCAACCAATGTCCTTTTACTTCAAATTGGTGATAAGCGCTTCTTGAGGTGCAAAACACAATTGCAGCACTACGTTACTTCACAACTAAGGGGGTTATTTGAATATCTCAGAATCACATAAAAAAGAGCTTTTAGTTGCTAAATCACTATTAGAAAATCCTGGTCTAGCGGTAAAAATAACTAATTTAATCGGTACCCCTATTGAGAAAGGGTTAGCGCTTCTACCGGATAACTGGAATAAAAATATCGCTAAAGTGACCGAAAAGTCGCTAATTAAAGCGTCTGAAGCGGCAATATTTACCATGAAAGATATTCCCGGAGAAGAATCGTCCAATCTTTGGCATAAATTAGGCGTTGCTGCGAGTGGTGGTGTGGGCGGTTTCTTTGGATTAGCTGCGATAGCGGTTGAACTTCCTATTTCGACATCAATCATGCTGCGTTCTATAGCTGATATTGCTCGTAGTGAAGGTGAGTTGATTACCACTCTGGAAACAAAAATGGCTTGTTTGGAGGTGTTCGCGCTGGGTGGCGAAAGTGATTTAGATGATGGTAGTGAATCGGGATATTTTGCAGTAAGAGCCGCCCTAGCAAAATCGGTATCAGAAGCTGCTGAGTTTATGGTCAAAAAAGGTATTACCGATGAAGCCGCGCCTATGTTAGTCAAACTTATTACTAAAATAGCTGAAAAGTTTGGGGTTCAAGTTACTCAAAAAGCAGCGGCACAAGCTGTACCTGCTATCGGTGCGGCAGGCGGTGCCATAATCAATACTTTGTTTATTGATCACTTTCAAGATATGGCCCGAGGTCATTTTATTGTGCGAAAATTAGAGCGTATATATGGGTATGAAACTGTAAAAAGTGCTTATCAGTCGTTACCTAAAAATGGTAATCAATAACCATAATTCGTGAAATTAACCCGTTTTTATTCGGCTAGTAAATGACAAGTGTGCTTTGAATTTTGGCAATAATTTTGATTTGGATTTACTTATTCCATCGGTTAATCCTAGTAGAGGTTCAATAAGCATCGCAGTAGACCATCAATACATGACTTATTAATAATGTATTGATGGTCATTTGTGAGGCGGCAACGTTTGTTGAATTGATGATATAAAGCATCTATTCTTTATGTACTTAAATGGGACCTCAAGCTAAATTTAAGCCAGAAAAGGATATCAATATGACACTGCACGGACCGGAACAGACCGAAAATACCCAATCGACAATAACCAGTGATTCAAAGTGTGGCGACAAGGTTGAGAAGCGTGAAGTACGCGAGAGTCAGCCGACGCAACCAGAGATATCGCTGACAGGATCTGAGCGTGATGCAGTGATTGAACATGGCAGTCTTTCATCGCTTACGGTTTATTCTATTATTTTGCGTGAAGGCCAGGAAGAACTCGATCGGCCGTTGATGTCGTTGTGGTGGTCAGGAATAGCGGCTGGTATCGGCATTTCAGCGTCTGTTTTGGCCGAAGGTATTATCCGCAGCAACATAGGCTCCGATCATCCTTATTTGTCTATCATCGAAAGCCTTGGCTACACTTTTGGTTTTGTCTTAGTCATTCTCGCAAGGCTGCAACTTTTTACTGAGAACACCATCACCGTGGTGCTGCCGCTACTCGCTAACACCACAAAGCATCTTCTTGTTTGCACCGCTCGCTTATGGGGAATTGTGTTAGCAGCAAATTTTGTTGGCACGTTTTTCACGGCGGCAATTGTCGTGCACGGTAACATACTGACAGAAGACATCCTTACCGCTATCCTCCAGATATCTCGCCATGTTGCAGAGTTAACGCCTTCAGAGACATTAATGCGCGGCATACCAGCGGGCTTTTTTATTGCCGCACTGGTGTGGATGCTACCCTCGGCAAAAGGGTCTGAAGTGTTGGTCATTATTATGTTTACATGGCTCATTGCTGCTGGAGAATTTACTCACGTTATTGCCGGGTCTAATGAAATATTTAGTTTGGTACTTAATGGTGAAATGAATTTTTTTACTGCGTTGTCGCACCATATTGGCCCTATGTTAGTGGGTAACATCATTGGCGGTACAGGGCTGTTTGCGATGTTAGCTTATGGCCAAGTTCGACAAGAGATGTAGGTTTACGGTTGAAAAAAGCGAGGTTGTTTTAAATCAAAATGGCTGTCATGGTGCGTTTTGTTGTTTGTGAATGATTTATTTGAATGAGGGTAATATGAAGAAATTTTGTTTGGTATTAATGACGCTATTTGCGGTGGTATCACAGGCATTGGCTGCAAGTCCGGTTAAGTATAATAAAGAGTTAGATGGGTTTGATTATCCCTTTGAAGTTAAAACATTTAATGTTAACTCGCAAAATAAAGATTTAAAAATGCGTTATATGGATATTGGTGATAAAAATGCAGACAAAGTCATCGTGTTGTTGCATGGTAAAAATTTCTCAGGCTATTACTGGGAAAGGATTGCAAATGACCTGCTAAAAAGAAAATACCGAGTCGTTATTCCAGATCAAATCGGTTTTGGTAAATCTTCAAAACCAAATGCTTATCAGTATAGTTTCGGCCAATTAGCTTTAAATACCAAGTTATTATTGGACAGTTTAGATATCAAAAAATTTGATCTTGTTGGTCACTCAATGGGCGGGATGTTAGCGACGACATTTGCGGCTAATTATTCTAGTGCGGTTAATAAATTGATTCTGATTAACCCTATTGGTTTAGAAGATTACGGCAAATATGTGCAGTTTAAAGATGTTAACTTTTTTTATAAAAATGAGCTCGCTAAAACACTCGATAAAGCGAGAAACTATCAGAAGAAAAATTATTATGATGGCAAATGGTCAAGCGAATACGAGAAGCTGTTAGAGCCTGTGAGAGGAATGCTAGCTGGGGATGATTGGCAAGTTGTTGCTTGGAATAATGCCTTAACTTACGGCCCGATTTTTTCAGAAAACATTGTCGATAGGTTTTCACAAATTAACAATGAAACAGTGCTTATTATTGGCACCAGAGATAAAACCGGCCCAGGTAGAGGGTGGTTAAAAGAAGGTGTAACCAGAACATTAGGCGACTATAAAAATCTGGGTATTAATACTCAGAAATTGATTAAAGGTTCAAAACTGATTGAGTTGCCAGGATTAGGTCATATGCCCCAGTTTGAAGACTATGATGTTTTCATAAAAGCATTTCATCAGGCTCTTGAGCAATAATAAACATAAAACCTGGCTTAAATCTCTAGCATTATTTGTGTATTCGCTGCACTTATTATGGCTAAAAATGGTTCCATGATTGTATGGTTTAAACCGATTATGGCAAATTACTGCGGCGTTATACCTTTTAAAGGATTAAAACATGTCTTTGCTGCTAACTGTTTTAGCAACCACACTGCTTGCTGGTTTGGCTATGCCATTAGGCGCTTTAATTGCCCATTTTGAGAACGTGAGCAGTGAGTGGCTCGAACAGGAATTTAGGCACAGTGTCATGGCTTTTGGCGGCGGTGCTTTATTGTCAGCGGTTGCTTTGGTTTTGGTGCCAGAGGGCATAGCGAGTCTTAAGCCATTACCTGCTTGTATGTGGCTTATGGCTGGTGGACTGAGTTTTATGGCCCTTGATATTTACCTTAACAAAATAGATACCCCAGCCTCTCAACTAGCAGCCATGCTGGCAGATTTTATTCCAGAATCAATCGCTTTGGGTGCTGCATTTGCGACAGGAAGTAACAACGCGTTCTTATTGGCAGCGTTAATCGCGTTACAAAATGTGCCAGAAGGATTTAGTGCCTACCGTGAATTAAATGCATCTTCTGCGTATAAACCCCAAAAAATAATCATCATGTTTTGTTTAATGGCAATGCTGGGTCCCATAGCTGCAATGTGTGGTTATTTGTGGTTATCAGAGTCACCAGAAATTATTGCGGCAGTGATGCTTTTCGCATCAGGCGGTATTCTCTACTCCATATTTCAAGATTTGGCTCCTCAGGTAAAACTTGAAAAACGTTGGGCACCGCCAATGGGAGCTGTATTTGGTTTTGGTCTTGGTATGTTGGGATTAATGTTAACCACGTCATGATCTCTGTGCTACATAGTCGTGCTAAATAATTCTGCAAGCATCAACGTAATGAACTGGGAATAAAAACAAATGGATTACATCAATTTATCTTATCTGCATTTAGTCACTGTAGTGCCGGCATTTTTCATTGGCACTTATTTACTTATTGTTAGAAAAGGTACGCCTAAACACAAAGCATTAGGCAAAATTTATATGGTGTTGATGTTGTTCACTGCCATCGTGTCAATGTTTATGCCTGCTCAACTCGGAAGTCGCTTTTTGAATCACTTTGGCTATATTCATTTGTTAAGTCTTCTAACGCTTTACGCTGTTCCTGCTGGCTATTTTTATATTAAAAAAGGCAATGTTCGGGGACACAAACGAAGCATGATTATATTGTATTGTGGTGGTCTCATTGTCGCGGGTACCTTTGCTTTTATGCCTGGTAGATTATTGAATGATTGGATTTTTAGCTAACCAGTTGATTAACTGTAATACGCTTTTAAACTTTATTATCCATGATGAGTTTAACGATGAAAGTGGATGACATGGTTAAACATAAACGGGTGGACTCATGAAATACCAGTTTGGCTCAGGCACTGTATCAGATATTTTGGCGGTATTAGCGCAAATTCCAGAGTTTGAAAAAGCAATGTCTGTGGACCTTATCGAAAACCGATTAGCAGGCAAAAACTATCTGATTTTAGTGGCAGGATTAGATAACAAGCCTGTGGGGTTTAAAGTGGGCTATACGTTATCTGATGGTCAGTTTTACAGCTGGTTAGGCGGTGTAGTTCCTGAGCATCGCAACATGAAAGTTGCTTCTCAGCTGCGACTTATTCAAGAGTCTTGGGCGATTGATAATGGCTTTAAATCTATTAGTGTTAAATCGATGAATCAATTTCCTGCCATGTTACAGATGCTTATCGCGAGTGGTTATCAAATCTGCGGTTATGAGGATAATGGGTCAATAACCGACAGTAAGATCGAGTTTATTAAATTTTTACAAACACCGTAAAATAAATAACCCCGCGTAAAGCTCGAGCCTTCCTTATGTTGCCTGTTATCGCGACTTACTATTAGTAAATGAACAGATAAACGCCCTATGAAAGCTCTGAAGCTATGAGAGATTACCGCGATTCACTCAATGGTATGACTTGTGTGTATGATGATAATAAATACTGCAGGGTTTGACGTGGCTCAGGTAGAATGCCGGCACTTAGCTTTTTCATTTTTAGGCGTATTGTAGATGCAAATCAATCGTGTACTTCTGACCGCAGTTGGTAGTGTTTTACTGGCTATGGTGACCATTCAATCCGGCGCTTCTTTAGCAAAGCAACTTTTTCCCTTGGTTGGGCCTGAAGGTACTACTGCATTACGTTTAGGTTTTGCGGCTGCCGTACTTTGGTTGGTGTTTCGTCCATGGAGAGCATTACCCCAAGGCCGTGATTGGCGGAGTATTATTATTTATGGCCTGTGTTTAGGCGGGATGAATATCCTGTTTTACTTAGCCATTGAACGGATTCCACTTGGCATAGCTGTAGCATTAGAGTTTACCGGCCCTTTGGCGGTGGCTTTATTTAGCTCTAAGCGAAAAAGCGATCTGTTTTGGGTTGCCTGCGCCATAGCGGGAATTTTACTGTTGATGCCTGATTTATCGAGTGCACAAGGGCTTGATCTTGTTGGTGCATTAATGGCATTAGGTGCAGGCGCGTGTTGGGCTGGTTATATCTTATTTGGTACTCGTACAGGCAAGCAAGCTTCTGGTGGTATTACTGTAGCGCTGGGGATGACAGTGGCTGCCATTGTGCTTGTGCCTGTTGGCGCAATAAGCCAAGGCTTAGCGTTGATTAGCTGGGAAGTGTTGCCTCTTGGCTTATTGGTAGGGGTGCTTTCTAGCGCCTTACCTTATTCTTTGGAAATGATAGCCCTTAGAAACATGCCAACACAAGCCTTTAGCGTGCTAATGAGTTTAGAACCTGCGATTGCTGCATTGGCTGGATTTATTATTTTAAGTGAGCAATTAACCTTGCTACAGTGGTCTGCCATTGGTTTGGTGATTATTGCCTCAATAGGCAGTAGTTTCACGCCTAAAAAAGCCGTTGAGATGGGCGTATAAGACTGAGCCGTCGTTTCGTTTTAACTTCTATTTATTGATATTATTAGAAAAGTCAGTGGAGTTATCCACTGACTTTTTTATCCCTTGTTAACGGCTATTTTATTGCTGCTTCAATGGCTTCATTTCCGCTCTTTGCATTTCTCTTGGGATCGGCTTACCGGGTTTTCCTGGCTTGACTGGCTTTAAGTGTTTTTTACTCGACGGTACACAGAACAGCTCTCGTTGATCATTGACTATCTGATCCGGTGCAAATTGGTTATTGATTTCTAGATTGTAGTTTCTCACTTTGCTTTGCTTGATTAAGTCATAACAAACCATATGGCGCTTTTCATTTCGAATTTTATACATCTTGTCGTTGTGGATCTTGCTTGAAGGATTACATAACAATACTGGCTTACCCAAAACCGCACGCGTTTTACCAAACTGATCTTCTATCATGATGGTTTCTTCACGAAGAGCATCTCCTTTCTGCACGCCATAACATTGGAAGTGCTCACCAGGCATATCAACAGCAACAGGGATCTCTTTAACGATATCACCACAGGCAGCGGTAAAAACCGAATATGTTTTTTTGGCTAAATTACTTGTCGACCAAGCCCAGCGGAAATTATTCGCATTGACATTACTGGCTAGAGGGAAGTTCATTGTTCCCCAGGGTGAGGTGCCTCCTGCGACAGAGCCGGGGAATAAATAGGGAGACGGAGCATTAGATAACGATCCTGCTATCAACGTATTAATTTGGCTCGTATTAGGCCCGCCGGTTTGTGCCCAACCAGACGATGGGATCGTTGATTGATATGCTTTAAAGTGGCCAGAACCAGTATAAATAGTATTGTCACCTTTGAATATGGCTGCCATGCCTTGTGAAACCTGACCATCTCCCCAAGCAATAACGCTCACCGAACAGGTCTCTAACGACTGCGGGCTGCTATCGATGTCAAACTTGAATGATTCGATTTTTTTCCAATTACTGCCATTGGCACCACGGTAAACCACCGTAGGTGTACTACCATTACCTGGTGAATGTACCACAATGAAATCATTGTCTGCGGTGACGTTAGCGGTTATTGGGGTTGCTGCGACCATAGTTGATGCACTCATTAGGCACATACTGATTAATGTTTTTTTGAGTATACTCATCCTGACTTTCCTTATTCTGGTTTAGTAAATGTTTGAATCATGCTTAATGACTTAAGCTGAATTAAAACTAACAGTTAAGATGAAAAAGTCAGTAAAGTTAGAGGGTTAAAAAGGGGGTGTTTTGTGTTTTACCCAAATTTACCCTAGTATTTAGTGGACTATAAAAATGGAAATGCATAGCGTCTAAGATGATGCATTCATTCTAAAAAGGATATTTTATGAAATACATATTACCCCTAGTCACTTTGCTTAGTTGTGTTGGTAGCGCATCTGCACATCAACTTGCATTTAATGAGCTCACACCAGTCAACATGGCGATTAAAACCGAAATCACTTTTGAACTGAGCGAGATGGATATGATTAAACAATATCATTACCGTGCTCAGTACTTTGATATTGAAAAATGGATGATGAGTAAACAACTGACATTACACAATGATCACGCAGCCGCATCTAATGGTGCTCCGCAGTCGATGAATACTCGTCAGATGCAACAACCGGAAGTCGAAATAGATGATTTAGGGGGCTTTCATGGTGTGATAGACCCATTCGCTAAGTTACAAGACAATAATGCTAATTCACCCGATCTTAATAGCGTGACAAATCGAATCAATATTGCTGGGCTGGTGGCTGTATCGATGTGTAATGCTTATGCTTCGATTAATATCAAAGATCAAAATAATAATTTAATGCCTAAGTTTATTGCCCCCAATAGCTTTTTAGTGGGGATCAACCCTGCGACAGCAATGCAAAGTGATTATTCGTTATCCGAAGGAATAAAATTTAGTTGTGTGTATAAAAATGTACTCAAGCCAGCAGTCAGAGACAGTGTGCACGACATTAAATTACAGCAACCATTACTCAAAAAAGGCGGGTAAGCCCGAAAGTAACAGATTACGTTGTTTCTAAAGACTCGCTCTTGATCACTTGCATTATTCGGTCAAGGTGCGAGGTCAGTAATGTTCTATCATCGTTAGACAAATTGCATTCAGATAAAATGAAGTGACATGTTTTAACCACATTACGCCAGCGTGGATTAGCGGGTAATTTTTTTACCTGTAGGTATTTATCTAAAGAACGTGTTCTTAGACGGCCAGAATCGATAGATATAGTCCAAATTTGGCTTCTATCGGCTAATTCTACTTTATTCGTTTTAGTGCTTTTCTCCCAAATACTGATGCAATCAATCATAGTATTTACTAATAACTCCGCAAAAGAAGCTGTCAATTCAGAAGGCGATAATGGCGTAGATTCCTGTTGCTGGGCGTCGTCTTGCTCTGCTGTATCGTCATTAGATAATAAAAACAATTGCTGCTTATGTGACTCTATTATGGTCATTAAATGCTGCTGGGCTTTACGTTTTCTATAAATATAAAAGCTCACAATAAAGCCGACTAACAAGCCAACACTGGTGATGCCAAGGATTAAATTAAGTAATTTATCAATTTTTTGGCTCTTCTGTTGGCTGACAATTTGCTCTTCTGCTAACGCTCGTTGCACGCGTTCATTCTCTATATCGCTTTGAATGACTTTAATGTTCTCACTGTATTTTTTCTCCAATAAGGTCTCATGCAACTGTTGATATTTCTTTAGATAAACCAGGGACTCATAAGGGCGGCCATTGTCATAATATAACTCGCTTGCGTAGTGATAAATGTTCATTTTTTGCAATGAATCTTGTTTGGTGTCGCTATAGTCCATTGCGCTTTCAATAAATTTTATTGCCTGAGTCGCATCTTTTTGATGTGTGGCTATTTGGGCTTTTAAATAGAAAATTACGTCATGAAACGAATGGTCATCGCGGGTTAAATATTCCGATAATGTGTTGGCGACATCTAGAGCGGGCGTAAATTCATTAGCATTGATATGGATGGTGGCTACATTAATGAGCGCAGAAAGCCTGTCGTCACCGACAAGGTTATCGTTGTAGGCTTCGATGACCTTATTACTGTAGAAGTTTTTCTTATTAAACTGGTTGTTTATATTATATATCTCAGCAAGGTTTCCGTAGAGATGCGACATATAACCGATAACATGAATATCTACATTATGACTGGTGTAGCGTAAGTAATGCTCCAGTGAGAGTTCAAAATAGCGCTGGGATTCTTTAAATTTTTCGAGTTTTTTATAAATTAGACCAAGGTTGTTGAGGGTTATCGCAGTATTAAAGTCATTACCTAGAGCCTCTTTAATCGCTAAACTCTTCTGGTAGTAACTCAATGCTTTGTCATATTGATTCAAATACTGTTCAGTTAGTGCTAAATCGTTATAGCTTTTAGCCAACCAAATATCTGACTCTTGGGTTTTAGCAATGCTAAAAGCTTGTTCAAATAAGGTTTTAGCTTCTTGATAGGACTTTCTATAAAGTTTTTCCGCGGCTTTCTTACGTAACCAAAGATATTGAATATCGACATTTTGAGTAAATGCAGCGCTGTTTTTAACCTCATCAAGCATTTGTTCCGCAGCTACCTTATCACCTAACTCTTGGTAAATATCATATAAGGTTAGTTGTAACTTGGCGGCAACTATGGGGTATTTATCAATGTCTAATATTTTGAATTGTTGGCTGCAAAAGCCCAAGCTGGCTTGGGGGGGCACCTGTTTTATACGGGCTTTACATTGCTCTAATGCTGAACTGGTTTGTTGTTTCGTTTCTTCTTGGGCTGTTAACTTAGCCGCCGTTGCAGGTATATGCATCGAGCATAACGATAACAATACACATAGAAAAACTGCTGTAAGTCCCTTCACTCAACCACCAAGTCCAATCATTAATATTGTTTAAGTCTTATTACACCGTCAAATAGGTGTAATGTCAGTTAACATATTAACAACATAAACCGATAGCCAACGTAAATACAAGAGATAGTAGCGATTGACCATGTGCAGAGCTAAGTAACAGATCTAAAATCGAAGACTGTTTTTTTATTGTTTAGTCTTTATACTTGCCGGCTGTTTTGTCTTGGTAAAATGTGAAAAATGAAAAATTGGATATTTTTGAGTGTGGCCATTTTAACTGAAGTTGTGGCAACTTCTGCGCTTAAAGCCAGTGATGGATTTTCAAAATTGGCGCCTTCAATCGTAGTTATTGTGGGCTACGTGTTGTCTTTTTATTTTTTATCCTTAGCACTAAAAGGTATTCCTGTTGGTATTGCTTATGCGACGTGGGCTGGGTTGGGTATTGTGTTAATTACAGCTATCGCTTGGGTGATGTATGGGCAAAAACTCGATTTAGGTGCGCTGGTGGGTATGACGTTTATTTTAGTCGGTGTCGTTGTGATGAATTTATTCTCAAACGTTACGCCGCATTAGTATTAGCGTTAGTACATCACAAATAACATAGACATTGCGTAGCCGAATCCTTGTGTTTTTATTCCCTTTTTTCTCAACTTTTCGAACCGACGGTACCCATTTCTCGTTAATAGTGCTAATGCGCAGCGTTTTTAGGCACAACAAAAGGGGGCTTAACAATGATAGTCATTGTTAAGCCCCCTTTTGTTTAGTGTTAGTCATAGCCTTGGATGTAGCCGCTCAAGCCTAAGCGATGAATGGGTTGATCGCCTAGGTTGTAAGCACTATTACCACGCCATATCTAAAATCTTACGGCTGGTGGCTAAATCGACTTGGCCGCTTTCAGATAATGCCGTCATACCGTGCGCTTCTAAAGCATCTACTACTAGGCTAAGTTGTTCTTGCGTTACACCGTGATCGCGTAAACGTACTGGTAACCCCACTTGCTTAAAGAAAGCCTCTGTTTTATCAATGGCTTGATCTACACGGCTAGCTTCATCACCTTCAGTGATATCCCAAACACGTGCTGCGTATTGCACTAATTTAGCGTGTTTTTGCTCTTTCAGCACACGCCATAGTGATGGCAATACAACGGCTAACGTTTGTGCGTGGTCGATATGGAATAGCGCAGTTAGCTCATGTCCAATCATGTGAGTAGACCAATCTAATGGCACGCCAGTGCCTATCATGCCGTTTAGGGCAGATGTTGCACTCCACATTAAGTTAGCGCGGGCATCGTAGTTCGTTGGCTCTTCAACAGTGATAGGACCAATTTCAATGAGGGTACGCATAATACCTTCTGCCATGCGGTCTTGTACGCGGGCATCAACTGGGTAAGTCGCATATTGCTCAAGCACATGCACAAACGCATCGACAACACCGTTTGCAACTTGAATTTTTGGTAAGCTGAACGTTAATTCAGGATCAAGCATGGCAAATGTTGGGTAGGCACATGGGTGATTTACTGGGAACTTACCACCTTGATAGCTTACGACTGCAAAGGCGTTCATTTCTGAACCCGTAGCCGGCAGGGTAGCAATAACGCCAAGTGGAATAACCTTGTCATTCGCCACTGGAACTGGTGTAAAGCCGTGATGTAATAAGCTTGCCGTGTCGCCATCAAACTGAGTTGCAAGGGCGATAAATTTGGTGCCGTCCATCACTGAACCACCACCAACAGCGAGTAAGAAGTCGATGTTTTCTTTACGAGCAACTTCAACTGCTTTGATCAGTGTGTCGTACTTAGGATTAGCTTCAATACCGCCAAATTCAAATACTGTGCGGTTACCTAATGCTGCTTTGACTTTATCTAGTGTGCCGAAACGTTGTACGCTGCCGCCACCGTAAGTGATTAATACTCGCGCATTGGCTGGGACAAGTTGGTCTAACTCTGCAATACGGTCTTTACCGAAAACAACATGAGTAGGGTTACGATAATCAAAATTAAGCATAATTGGTGCCTTTTGGTTTAGCGATGAAACAAATAAGTGGCTGATTATGTAAATAGATTGATGATACACAACAGCAACGATAAATCATGTGGCTATGATAGCCTTTTGAGTCAAAATAAACATACACAGAACTGTCGTGTTCATACCTATTCCTATCTTTATTGTGTGCATATGGTTATTTATTGATAATTTTAATACCTTTTACTGCTTTTTTGGTAGTATCGATACCATAGGTTTCTCTGAGAGGAAGGGTATGAGTGAGATAGCAACATTAATGGCTCAGTTGGCCCCAAAAGAAGGGGTCAATGATACGCATTTATCTGGCGTGCATGTGTTTCGCAGCTCACAATATGGTGCGCGCGGGCCAATGTGCTATTCGCAAGGGGTGCTTATTGTCGGCCAAGGCAAAAAGCGGGTTTATTTAGACAATCAAACCTTTGAATACGATCGCCAACGCTCTTTAGTGATGACAGTGCCATTGCCAGTAGAATGTGAAACCTTTGCCAGTATTGAAGAACCTGTGTTGGTGTTGATGGTTGATATTGATTTAGTACAACTCAATTACATTATTCGGTTAATGGATGAGCATCATCAAATCCCTAAAGATTTAAACGAATCGCGTCAGAGCGGCTTTTTTGTTGCTGATAACACTGAAGATATGGATTGCAGTGTTATTCGGTTATTACAAGCGTTGCAGTCGCCGTTAGAAGCAAAAGTAATGGGCGAGGCGTTAGTGCTTGAGTTGTTATATCGCCTATTGGATTCCCCCAATGCAGCACCGCTTTATGCGTTGTCGTTAAGTCATACCCGTTTATCGAGGGTAGAAAAAGCCCTTAACTACATTCATAAACATTATGGTGAGTCAGTTGAAGTAGACACATTAGCAAGCTTGGTGAATATGAGCCCGTCGGCATTCCATCGTAGCTTTAAAGAAGTTACCGCTTCATCACCAATACAATATTTAAAAAAGATTCGCCTTAATAAAGCCAAAGCGTTGTTACAGTTGCAAAATCTAAAAGTAAAAGAGGTATCAACTCAGGTGGGTTATGAAAGTACGGCTCAATTTAGTCGCGAGTTTAAACGCTACTTTGATCAAAGCCCTGGCGAGTGCGCTAGGTTATAATTTGGATTTGAGCTTAACGAATGTGCTCCTAGAGGGCACGTCATAGTGTGAATGAAGGTTACCAATGATGACAGCCCCCATACATATTACTTTTTTTGAGTTTTTAACGCCGTTAGTCGCATCAGGGCAGAAGACGATTACTATTCGTGATGCCAGCGAAAATGATTATCGGCCCGGGAGTCAGGTTGAAGTGTTTACGCTCGAAAACCATATTAAGGTGTGCGATATCATTATTTTGGCCGTTGAGCCATTAGCATTTAATGATATTAACGAGTTTCATGCTACTCAAGAAAATTTGCCATTGGTTGAGTTAAAACAGCTGATACAAACTGTGTACCCTAATCAGCAAGCCCTGTTTATGATTTCATTTAAATTGGTTGATGCGTCATACTCGTGACTCTTTAATAAACGCGAGTTAATATTTCCAATGCTGTTTATTGTTGTTTTATTCCCGTGATAATCCTTTCATCATTGCTAAACAGCAATGTCTAAAACATGATCTGCTTAACAAATGAGCGATGATAACCGTGCTAGTTTGCATATCTATTGGCTACCTCACATTTTAGCCATCTCTAAAGTGATATTTTGTTTTTCTGCTTACGGTATGCGTGTTTTATTAGCGCTTGTTATTCAATGGTTTTGCTCTCAGGGCTCATTCAGTTAGGATTTTTTATGTCTTCAATAATTCAGTCAGCCAGCCAGGAGTTGATTAAACCTTATCAATCTAATATTACCGTCCCCAATTGGATGATTAGCTCTATGGAGCGGGTCATGCAGTATTATGTGGATAAAAATTTACGTTTAGACACTATTTCTACAGACCGCATGCCTAAGCCTGTTGAAGGTAAAAAGTACATGTTGTATGCGCACATTCCGTTTTGCCATACCTTGTGTTCGTTTTGTACTTTCCACCGTTTTTTATTCCGCGAAGATAAAGCACGCGAATACTTTGTCGCGCTGCGCAAAGAGATTCAAATGGCCAAAGATTTAGGCTATGAGTTTGAGTCAATGTACATTGGCGGTGGCACGACCACCGTGCTTGAAGATGAGTTAGCTCGTACCATCGAACATGCAAAAAATCTGTTTCCTGGCATTAAAGAAGTGTCTTGTGAGTCTGATCCGCAGCATTTGGCTAATCCTGAATTTAAGCAATTAAAAGGCCTAGTAGATAGAATGTCAATTGGGGTACAGAGCTTCGATGATGGCATTTTAAAAATGACCGACCGCTTAGATAAATTTGGCTCAGGTCAGCAAACTTTTGACAATATTATGGCGGCTAAAGAGCTATTTCCGATCATTAACGTGGATTTGATTTTTGGTTTTCGTGGCCAAACAAAGGAGATTATCCAGTCCGATCTGGATATGGCGTCTAAACTCGACCCGCGCCAAATTACCACTTATCCATTGATGATCACCCATCAAACCCGTAAGAGTGTTAAAGGTACGTTAGCTGCCCCTCAGGGCGAAATGATGGATCAGTATCGCCAAATTTTAAATACTTTAACCGGACAATATACTCAATTATCAGCTTGGGCGTTTGGTAAAACCAATGACGAAGGTTTTGATGAGTATGTAATTGATTTTGATGAATACTTGGGGGTTGGTTCTGGCTCATTTAGCTTTTTAAATGACACGCTATATGTGAATACCTTTTCACTGAAAAAATACCAACAACGTATTGCTGAAGGTCGTATGGCGGTTGAGCAACAGAAAAAATATCAATTAAAAGAAGTGATGCAATATCGATTTTTATTGGGGATGTTTTCGGGGCGTTTATCGCGTAAATATTTCCGTGACACTTTTAACGTTAATTTAGACACTGCGTTGTTTAAAGAAATGACCTCAATGAAAGCCATGGGAGCCATTAAAAATGACCCAGTTAATCCAGACGAATTAATCGTAACTGATAATGGCAAAATGTTGGGGTTATTGATGATGAAGGAGTTTTACTCCGGTATGGACAATGTGCGCGCCCAATTACGACAACCACTTGGCGCAACGGATATGTAATCTCGTTTAGATTAGCAAAGGCCGTGATTATCACGGCCTTTTTGTTATACTCAAGGCTCTTTTTATCTACGCTTTTTTAGGTGAGTTGCATGGCCAATATTCTTTTGCTTGCCAATATCAATTGTGATCGCATTTTAATGCTTGATAAGCCCTTACAAACGGGTGGTCGATTTCATTATCAGGATGGTGGATTGCGTTTAGGTGGTGGCGGCGCAAACACGGGATTAGGTTTAGTGTGGGCTCAACATAATGTTTCACTAGTAAGTGAAGTCGGTAGTGATGACATAGGCGACTGGATTTTAGCTAAAGCCAGTACCTTAGGGCTTGATTGTCGTTTGGTACATCGTTTTGTTGGTAATACTTGTGAGATGTTACTGGTGATGACGCCTGATGGTGAACGAACCATTATTCGACCTCAGCGACCTGTTTTTGAACTTCCTGCGCCACCAGATTGGCAACATTGGGATGCTTTTTATATTAATTCATCGGCCAAAGGTGCTGGCGCTTGGGCGGCGGATGCGATGGCGTGTAACCCTAACTGTAAAGTGATATCGCAATTAGCCAAGGATGAACGTAATCGTCCTTGTCATGTGTTGATCGCTTCAATTACCGATATGCAAGGTCGTTGCAATCAGGACCCATGGCGGTTTGCTCAGGCTATTGCTGGTGATGCATTGGAACACTTTATTGTGACAGATGGCGACCAAGGGGCGATGGTGTACAGTAATGCTGGAGAACAACATGTGCCAGCCGTTATTGCCAATGTGGTTGACACGACTGGTGCTGGCGATGCCTATGCCGCAGGCGTTATTCATGGTTTATGTCAGCAAATGTCTATTACTGATGCTATGCATGAAGGTGCGTTGTGGGCATCATTTGCGGTAGCCACTAAAAGCTCTATTCCTGGTAAGGCACTTAAGCAGTATCTAACCTAAGCCCAACACGGGTTAAGTTAAGGTTTGCAGGCGAACATTGTGCATTTGTTAAGTGTGTGCGGATAACTCAAATAATATTGCTTTGTCATTTTAGTGTCATTGTTGGCCTATATGATGAGCCCGTCTAAACAACTTTTATAGCGTCGAATGGTTCAGACCATTTTTAGCTATTATTTTTGCTATATTATCTCCCATTTTATTTATGGCCTTACTCTTCCCCAGTAAGGCTTTTTTTTGTCTGAAAATTGGGTATATTGGCACTCTATAATCATGCTTAAGCAAGGGTATGCTGGATGAGTAAGCTATTGGTAAAGAGTATTTCTGGGCTGTATTTAGGCGACCAAGTGCAAATGCATAACGGTGTTGCCAGTTGTATTAACCAAAAACATGCCGCTAAGCAGTTGACCGTGCAATTTGACCACGTAATAGGCAATCGTGAGGCCGACCCTAAACATCACGGCGGCCTCGATAGAGTGTTGCATCATTTTCCGCGTGAGCATTATGGCCAATATCGCCGCTGGGATTTAATGACTACGTTTCGTGATGCACCTTCTATGGGTGAAAATATCAGTACCGTTGGCCTTAATGAAGCACAGGTTAATATTGGTGACATCATCCAAATTGGTGATGTCACCTTGCAAGTTACACAACCTCGTTCACCGTGTTTCAAACTCAACCTACAGTTTGGTCATCCTAAATTTGCCTTAGCCATGCAAGAAAGCCGTATGTGCGGCTGGTTTTATCGAGTGTTGTCTGAAGGTGACATTCGTCCGAGTGACAGTATCTGTTTGCTAGAAAGAAAAACGGATATCAGTGTGGCTAAAGCGATGCAGATTTATTTTTTAGCTGAATTTGATGCAGAGCAATATCAGACATTGCTTGAGTGCGAAGGCTTAGCGCAAAGTTGGGTTAATTCATTGCAACGCCGGTTGGATCAGCAAAGTATAGAAGATTGGGCAATGCGCTTATATGGCAACGCCAGTTAATGTCTCCCGGTATGATAAGAACAATATGATAAAAACAACATGATAAGGAATATCAAATGAGTGAACAGATAGTCGAAGTTAGCAAGCAAGCCAAAGATATGGGGTTATTGATCCATGCTGCCAGTTTTGCCGGTTATGTGTTTCCGCTAGGAAGTGTTTTAGGCCCTTTAATTGTCTGGTTAATGAAGCGTGATGAATTTGAGTTTGCCAATCAATGCGGCAAGAACTGTCTTAATTTTAAATTGAGCTTAATGATATATGCCATGGTGTCAGCAATATTAATTTTGATTGGCGTGGGAGTAATACTATTAGCCGCTCTAGCATTGCTTGATATTATTTGTACTATTATCGCGATTGTTAAAGCCAACGATGGCATAGCTTACCAATATCCGCTCACTATCCGGTTTATTAAGTAACCCGAACTCGAAATAAAAACGCCACTCAAATGAGTGGCGTTTTTGTTAAAGCGATATCTAAAGATATTACACTTTAAAGCGGGCTACTAAGACATCTAGTCGACTGGCTAACTGATTCAATGATTTACTCGCATTTGCAGCCGCGTGAGCGGTATCTGCTGTTCGTAGAGTGATATCGTTGATTTCAGTCACATTACGATTAATGTCTTCAACCACGGTAGATTGCTCTTCAGTGGCGGCAGCAACTTGAATGTTCATATCGCTAATTAGTGCAATACGTTCGCTAATACCACTTAACGACTGGCTTGCTTCATCGACAGCTGTAACACCTTCGAGTGAGCGGCTACGAGATTGCTCCATGGCATTAACTGCGCGACTGGTTTCTGATTGAAGCTTATCAATCATATTTTGCACTTGGTTGGTTGATGCTGCGGTGCGAGAAGCTAAGTTACGTACTTCATCTGCAACCACAGCAAAGCCTCGTCCAGCTTCTCCAGCGCGAGCGGCTTCAATGGCTGCGTTCAGTGCCAGTAAGTTGGTTTGCTCTGAAATGGCACGGATAACATCTAAAATACTGCCAATCGATTTAGTGTGTGTCGCTAGCGACTCAATCACTTCACCGACTTGTTCAACGTCTTTAGACAATTGATTAATAGTCGAACGCGCTCGAGTGACCACTTTTTGGCCATCAACGGATTCAGTATCAGCATCACGAGCGGTGACAGCGGCTTGAGCTGCATTGCTAGCAATTTCGTTAACCGTGGCACCCATTTCGTTAATGGCAGTAACAACCATAATGGTACGGTCTTTTTGTAACTGACTATCCGCTAATGTTTGATTAGATTGGTTTGATACATCAAGTGCCGATAAACCTAGTTGTTCGCTGGTTTTGGCAACTTCGACTACAGTATCTTGGATTTTGCTGATGAAGCTATTAAAGCCTCGGGCAAGCTGGGCAATTTCGTCATCGCCATTAACGGGTAATCTTTGGCGTAAATCACCTTCACCTTCACCAATGTTACGAAATAGCTCGGCAATATGTGCAATCGGACGGCTAACCGAACCCGCGACGGCAATTGAAATGGCAATAAATACCGCGGCGATGAGTACGGTCCATAATAATATCTGATAAGCCGACTCTTGTAGCAGGGCAAATACTTCTGCTTCAGGTACTTGAGCGACCAAGTACCAATCCATTGATTTAATGTAGCTACTGGCAATTAACATGTCCTGGCCATCTACTTCTGCTTTAACTAAGTTAAAGTCATTTTTGTTTAGTAGCTGGTTAGTATTAGCGTTAGGGTAAAGGTTACTGAGTTTGCTTTTACCGATCTTACTCGTGTCTTGGTGCAGTTTGACGTCACCTTTAGTATCAACTAAATATACAAATCCGCTGTCTTCAATTTTAAATGAAGCCAGTAAATTAACCATATCATCTAACGATTTTGCTAGGCCTACCAAACCTCGACCATCAGGTTGTTGATAATTAATGTAGAGCTTAACATCACCGTTACTAGGCTCTGTGAATACATTCAGCATTCGCTCTTGCTTACTATCGCGATAGTCAAAAAACCAAGCATCTTGTTGTTGGTTTAATATGCGTAAAAACCCATCTTGGTTGTAGTATGCCGCGGTTTCACGGTCGGCATAAGATGCTTGAGCTAAATCATATTGATTTTTTATGCTATTAAGTTCAGCTATAACAATTTTTTCTTGGTCTGCAGGTCGGCCATTTTCAAGCCATTCAAGCAACATTTTACTATTAGCTAGCTGTTCGCCTGCATTCATTAGGCTACTGATTTCGAGATCGATCTCGTTGCGAATTTGCATGAGCAAACTCGGCATTTCCGAGTTTAGCATCCGCTGTTCAACAACTTGTTTTGCACTTCGTTGACTTAATAATCCGACTAAGATCGTGGATAGCAATACAGCAACCGTCACGGTCAGTAATATTTTTTGCTTAATGGTAAGTGTATTCATCTACAACAGCCTCTTGGGAGTATCTCTATGGTATATCGGACACAATGGCAATAAATTGATAGTTATTTTGCTGCTAAGTTGATTCAGTCAGCAAAATAGCCTTTTGGTGTAGGTTGTTTTGATTTTATGTGGGTAATGATAGTCGATAAAACAAAAAAAACGCACCTATATTTAAGTGCGTTTTATTGACTGTGCCAATATTTTAACTATTGGTTCGCTTACATATTTGGATAGTTTGGCCCGCCGCCGCCTTCTGGTGTGACCCAGGTAATGTTTTGGCTTGGGTCTTTAATGTCACAAGTTTTACAGTGAATGCAATTTTGACCATTAATGACAAACTTTTTGTCGCCGGCTGCTTCAACAACTTCATAAACCCCGGCAGGACAGTAACGTTGCGCGGGTTCATCAAATTTAACTAAGTTAACCGATATTGGGATACTTTGGTCTTTTAGATGTAAATGACACAGCTGATCTTCTTCATGAAAAGTATTCGACAGATATACCGACGATAACTTATCAAAACTCAACTTGCCGTCAGGTTTAGGATAGTCAATTTTATTGTAATCGCTAGCTAAGCCCATCGTGGCGTAATCTGGGGTCGTGTCTCTAAACGTCACTGGAAACTTGCCACCAAACCAATTTTGGTCGATATAGTTAAAGGCGCCACCGATTAGCGTGCCAAACTTATGCATTGCAGGACCAAAGTTGCGCGAGCTATAAAGCTCTTCATGTAGCCAGCTTTTTTCGAAGCGGTCTTGGAAGCAGTCGAGATCTTTGCCGCCTTCAAGCCCGGCAATTAAGCCTTCGCCTAAGGTTTTTGCCGCGATGATACCGCTTTTAATTGCCGTATGCGTGCCTTTGATTTTGGCAAAGTTAAGCGTACCCGCATTACAGCCAATGATTAAACCACCAGGAAAACTCATTTTAGGTAATGAATTTAAGCCGCCTTTGGCAAGGGCGCGAGCACCATAGGATAAGCGCTCACCGCCAGTTAATGTTTCGGCAATCACTGGGTGTGTTTTATAGCGTTGAAACTCATCAAATGGACTGAGATGAGGGTTTTTATAGTTTAAATCAATAATTAACCCAACAGCAACTTGGTTGTCTTCCATGTGGTATAGGAATCCACCACCAGATGAGCCATCCACGAGAGGCCAGCCACCGGTATGAACCACTTTACCCTGTTGATGTTGCTCTGCAGGGATTTTCCAAATTTCTTTAAAGCCTAAGCCATAATGCTGTGGCGTTTTACCATTGTCTAAATGGTATTTTTGGATCAGTTGTTTACCTAAATGGCCACGGCAGCCTTCTGAAAATACGGTGTATTTGGCATGCAATTCCATACCCGGCATATAGCTGTCTTTATGTTGACCATTTTCGCCAACACCCATATCACCGATTAAAATGCCTTTAACGCTGTTATCTTCATTAAACAGTAATTCACTGGCTGCAAAACCTGGGAAAATCTCTACGCCCATGGCTTCAGCTCGGTTGGCTAACCAGCGAGCTAAGTTACCCACACTAATAATGTAGTTACCATCATTGTGCATTGTTTTAGGCACTAAGCTGTTGGGCATTAAGCGAGATTTTGTCTCTGAGTTTAGCAGGTAGATTTCGTCATGAGTGACTTTGGTGGTTAGCGGGATGTCTGAATCACGCCAATCATTAAATAATTCGTCCAGTACATCGGGTTCAAATACGGCACCCGATAAAATATGAGCACCAACCTCAGAGCCTTTTTCTACCACGCAAACAGTGATTTCTTTATCGGCATCTTTAGATATTTGCATTAAACGACAAGCGGTCGCCAAACCTGCAGGGCCAGCACCGACAATTACTACGTCGAACTCCATTGACTCGCGTTCCATCTTCTCACCTTTCAAAGTTTCCCGTTCATTGCGGGTTTATTGTTTTTTATAACGATTAAAATAAGTAAACGATCGTTTATCCTTTACTCACCTTACCGCAAAATGAACGTTTGTCACAGTGGCAAACTCAATCTTGTTAGCGTGAGTCGAGTCACAAATAGATAACGATATAGTCTTTCAAGCTAAGATATTCACCTAAAGGGGTATTTGTAAAACGGTATTTAGGCCTATAATTGGATCTGACGGTTCTCCGAGCTTTTTGCCCTACGTCAATGATATGGGCAGTTAGCCGTGGTAATTTTGCCACCGGGGTGAGTAAAGAAATGCACTCACCTCCCACACTTGGAAAGGTTAACATGTCCCAACTACAAGACAGCTTTGGTCGACGATTTCACTATTTGCGGATGTCAGTTACTGATGTTTGCAATTTCAAATGCACTTATTGTTTACCCGACGGTTATCGTCCGGATGGTAAACCTACCTTCTTAACCCTCAACGAGATTGAAAATCTGGTTGCCGGTTTCGGTGAGGTAGGCACACAAAAAGTTCGTATCACTGGTGGCGAGCCCACTCTACGCAAGGATTTCACAGATATTGTGCGGATCGTTGCCGACAATCCCAATATTAATACCGTAGCGATGACCACCAATGGGTACCGTTTACAGCAACATGCCAAAGAATGGTATGACGCAGGTTTACGGCGCATTAATGTGTCTGTTGATAGCTTAGATCCTAAAATGTTTTATCAAATTACTGGCGAAAATAAGTTCGACCAAGTAATGCGCGGTATTGACGCGGCTCTTGAAGCGGGTTTTGAGCGAGTTAAAGTCAATGCCGTATTATTGAAAGGCTTAAACGACAAAGATTTACCGCGTTTTTTACAGTGGATTAAAAACACGCCTATTGATTTACGTTTTATTGAATTAATGGAAACCGGTTTAGGTCACGACTACTTCAATGCGCATCATTTGGCGGGTGTAGACATTAAAAAACAACTTGAGCGAGAAGGCTGGTTATATGACTTGCCAAGTGTTGATGATGGTCCTGCGCAAAACTTCAGCCATGCAGATTATCAAGGTCGTATTGGATTAATTATGCCTTACGCCAAGAATTTCTGTGCCAGCTGTAACCGCTTACGAGTTTCTGCAAAGGGTAAATTACATTTATGTTTGTTTACTGAAAATGGCGTCGATTTACGCGATTTAATACAAAACCCTTCGCAGCGAGATGAATTAATTAGCCGCTTACACGGTCAATTAGCGCAGAAAAAAGAAACCCACTTTTTACATCAAGGCATTACAGGTGTGACTCAACACCTTGCCTCTATTGGTGGGTAAGCCGTTATTGAGTTAAACCGACTGACGCGGCAATACATGTGGCGCTCAGTCGATGGACATTGAATTTGATTAAGGCAGTAAAAAAGTATGAGCAATTGTTTTACCCATATTAACGCCGATGGCAATGCCCATATGGTCGATGTGACTGAAAAAGCCGTCACTGAGCGCGAAGCCCGCGCTGAAGCTTTTATTGATATGGCACCAGATACCTTAGCCATGATCATGAATGGCAGCCATCACAAAGGTGATGTATTTGCTACCGCACGTATTGCCGGTATTCAAGCGGCTAAGAAAACATCTGATTTGATCCCATTATGTCATCCTTTGATGCTGACTAAGGTGGAGGTGGAGCTTGAAGCTCAGCCTGAGCATAACCGTGTGCGCATTACCAGTTTGTGCAAGTTGTCGGGTAAAACCGGTGTTGAAATGGAAGCGCTAACCGCAGCTTCTGTGGCAGCCTTAACCATTTACGACATGTGTAAAGCCGTACAAAAAGACATGATTATTTCTCAAGTTCGTTTGCTTGAAAAACGCGGCGGGAAATCGGGTCATTTTAAAGTCTAATTCGGCCATTACGAACTAACATAAACCCAATATTTGTTATGAATAAATGCATTGAGAGACCACTATGATCCAAGTGTTATTTTTTGCGCAAATCCGTGAGTTATTAGGCACCGCTAAAGTTGAACACAGTGGCGATAATATTGATACTGCAGAAGCATTACGTGCAGCGCTTGCCGCTACTGATGATAAATGGGCCAAAGTGTTGGCATCAGACAAATTGCTGGTGGCGATTAATCAAACCATGAGTCAGTGGGATTCACCGGTAAATGATGGCGATGAAGTGGCCTTTTTCCCTCCAGTCACAGGGGGGTAACATGGAACATCATAGCAACCAAATTGTTGTACGAGTCCATACGGAAGACTTTAGTGTCGCTGATGAATACGCCTTACTTGCCTGTGATAATCAGGACGGTGCCGTGGTTAATTTTGTTGGCAAAGTACGAGACTTTAATGATGGCAGCGCTGTAACTGACTTAACCCTCGAACATTATCCTGGTATGACTGAATCAGTATTACTGCAGATTAGCCAACAGGCTTGTGAACGTTGGCCTTTAAATAAAGTGACGATTATTCATCGAGTGGGTACGTTGTCGCTTGGTGAGCAAATTGTGTTTATTGGTGTGACTAGCGCTCATCGTAAAGCGGCTTTTGCGGCATGTGAGTTTTTAATCGATTTTTTAAAAACGAAAGCGCCTTTTTGGAAGCTTGAAGCAGGTGATACTGGCGCTAAGTGGGTTGAAGCGCGTGATAGCGATCAGCAAGCAGCCAAAATGTGGCAAAAGTAATCGTCTATATGGCTCGTACATAGCAAGGATAAACCCTCAATGTCTTTCATTAACGCCAACATTACTCAGCGTGCATACTCATATCTGCCCCGATTCCGGGCTGGCGCTATCGCATTATTCTTTGCCATTGTTAGTACTGTAGGGTTTAGTTCTTTAAGTGTCGCGAGTGATGCTCCTGCCATTGCTGCGGCTGCCAACATAAAATTTGCAGTAGATGAGATAGCGATACGTTTTCAGCAGCAAACCGGTTTGGCTCTGCGGATCAGTTATGGTTCTTCGGGTAATTTTGTCACCCAAATTCAGCATGGTGCACCATTTGAGATGATGCTCAGTGCCGATGAAGATTATATTGAGCGGTTACATCAAGCCGGCTTTACCCAAAATGATGGCGTTGTTTATGCCATCGGTCGGCTTGCTCTTGCTGCACCTAAGACGTCGTCGTTAATTTTAGATCCTGAGTTAGTTGGGTTAGCGCAATTAATCGCCGATGGAAAGGTGTCTCGTTTTGCAATAGCAAATCCTGATCATGCTCCCTATGGTGAACGTGCGCGTGAAGTCCTTAAAGCGAAAGGTTTGTGGGACGCACTGCAACCTAAACTGATTTTAGGTGAAAATGCTTCACAAGCTGCCCAATTTACCATTAGTGGATCGACTCAAGGTGGTATTGTGCCGTTATCATTGGTGCTATCTCCTGAATTTACCAAGCGTGGTAACTATGTGGTTATCCCTGATTCGCTATATCAACCGCTTAATCAACGGATGGCATTAATGCCTAATGCATCTGAAACTGCGGAGCGATTTTATCAATACATGCAATCA
Source organism: Shewanella sp. SR44-4 (assembly GCF_014163715.1). NCBI lineage: Bacteria > Pseudomonadati > Pseudomonadota > Gammaproteobacteria > Alteromonadales > Shewanellaceae > Shewanella > Shewanella sp. SR44-4. Next base: position 54,343 of record NZ_JACJDU010000016.1, read on the forward strand.
GCAGATGCACAGGAAGTATTAACTCAATTTGGGTTTAATTTACCCAAACCTGCTGTAAAGAAGGCTGATTAATGGATTGGCAAGCTCTGTGGCTGTCGGTCAAACTGAGTTGTTTTACCGTAGTATTGTTAATTCCGTTGGCGATTATTGTCGGGCGGGCGTTGGCATATCGCCAATTTAAAGGTAAATCATGGCTTGAAGCTTTGATCATGGTGCCGTTAGTGTTACCGCCAACAGTCATTGGTTATTACCTGCTAGTAGGGTTAGGTAATCAGAGCATGATTGGTCAATGGGTTGAGCAGTTAACCGGCCAACAATTGGTGTTTCATTTCTCAGGATTGGTAATCGCTTCCATTATCGTCAATATTCCCTTTGCGGTTCAGCCTATTCAACGTGCTTTTGAAACCATTCCTATCGATATTCGTGATGCCGCAGCTTGCTGTGGCATGAGTCGATTACGGATATTTTTTCGAATAGAATTACCTATGATATGGCCTGGTGTATTAACGGCCGTTGTACTGTGTTTTTCCCATGTATTGGGCGAATTTGGTGTGGTGTTGATGTTGGGCGGTAACATTGCCGGTGAAACCAAAACCATCTCAATAGCGATTTATGATAGTGTGCAGGCATTCGATTTCGATTCTGCAGGAATGATGTCTTTGGTATTATTGTTGTTTGCGGTGAGTGCGTTAGCGCTCACTACAAGTATGTCGAAGCGCTTAGGAGGGCATCGTGGTGCCTCACAACGCTGACCTTATATGTGATATTTCACAAACATTGCCCATTCCATTGGAAGCTCACTTCAGTTGTCGGGCTGGTGAAGTGCTAGCCGTGGTTGGCCCTTCTGGTGGCGGTAAAACCACCTTACTGAGAATGATTGCCGGTTTGAGTCTACCTCAACGGGGCCACATTCATTGTGGTGATAGATTATGGTTTGATGCAGAGCAGTCTATTTCGTTAACTCCCCAGCAGCGACACATCGGTTATATGCCACAGCATTTTGGCCTGTTCCCACATTTATCTGCACTCGACAATGTTATTTCTGGGCTCGATCATGTGCCGAAAGAATTACGAAAGCAACGAGCATTAGATTGGCTAGAACGTGTCAATTTACATGGGTTGCCTGATCGCTTACCCGCACAATTGTCTGGTGGACAACGTCAACGAGTTGCGCTTGCCCGTGCTCTCGCGCGTGAGCCGGCTATCCTACTGTTAGATGAACCCTTTTCTGCGGTAGACCGAGAAACCCGCGAACGCTTGTATATTGAGTTAGCTCGCTTAAAGCAGCAATTGTCTATTCCCGTGGTCATGGTAACGCATGACATCCATGAGGCATTGTTACTGGCCGATAAGATGATACTGATCAGTCAGGGGCAAATGCTGCAACAAGGCAAACCATTTGAGGTGCTATCTCATCCTAATAACGAAGCGGTTGCGCGGCAAATGGGCTTGAGGAATATTTTTGACGGTCAAGTCGTATCGCAAGATATTGAACGTAATATGACCCAATTTACACTAGGTGATGAATTGATTGTCAGCGACAGTGCACCAAGATTAACTGTCGGCCAATCTATCCGTTGGGTTATTCCAAATCAAGGTATTCGCTTTAACGCCATTAGCAGCGGTCGTCTGTGTAAAAGCTTAAATAAATTAGAAGTACTAATTGAATCTGTGTTGGTGATGGGTGAATCATCACGAGTGATAGCGTCAGTTGTAGGCATTGGATCCATTATCAATGCAGACGTGCCGACACATTTAGTGCATAAGTTAGCCTTAGCGCCAGGGGTGCAAACGACTATTGCGCTTAAGTCCGATCAAATTCATATTTTAAGTGCACAGTCTGAACTCGGATAACCAAGGTTAAATAATCATTTTTACTGCTCAGAATGTCAGATTTCTGATAATAAACCGGTGATTGATATTTGAATAAGGCCATTTAGCGCGCTAAATAGCGCATTTGATATAAAACCTTCCCATTTGTGCTGATTTGTATAGGTTTACCCGCTGTCACATTTCTAAAAAATGTTGTGTCATGACAGCCCATCTAACTGAAAAATGGTATTTATGATCAATTATTAATCTTAGATTTCTTGGGACTTTGGCTGCTCTTAGGTAGAGTAGGCGTGTGATAGAATTTTCAATTATATAGAGGCTTGTGATGGTTCGGTTGCTGCTAGCAATATGCTTTCTTCCTTGTGCCGTGATGGCCACACCATCTATGCACTCTTTATTGATCAATGGCGACTTTTTAAAGCCAATAACGGTCATGGAACAATTAGAGCAACAAGACGAAGGCACCATATGTGACTTTGATGTTGATGTTGAAGAAGGTTTGTTGGTGTATAAGATTTCTATGGTTAACGTAGAGACTCACCGAATCAATAAATACGAATACCGAGCCTTAGACGGTACATTATTAACTGAAAAATCGTCTGCTTATGCCTCTGATGATATTGGCCAAGTTAATGCGGCAAAAATGCTGCAAGCTAAGCATATGAAGTTTTCAGAATTAGTGACCCTCGCGATTGAAAACCAACAAGGATATTTAACACAGGCGGAATTGGACCACGATTTATCAATTAGTTATCTCGAACTAAAGTTACTCAATCAAGATAGTAGAAATACTATTGCTTTCGATATTGAGACTCTACGTCCACTACCTTTGCTCAAATGGGATTAAAGACTCTATGACTATGCGTATTTTATTGGTTGAAGATGATGCTACTACGTTAAAGTATGTAGCCGACGGATTTACGGCTCAGAAATATCAAGTTGATAGCGCGACTGATGGTCAAGAAGGCCTCACGTTAGCCAAGCATAACCAATATGATTTACTGATCCTCGATCGCATGTTACCAAAGCTAGACGGCTTAACATTATTGTCTGCTCTGCGTACCAGTGGTAATAAAACACCAGTACTTATTTTATCGGCATTAAGTCATGTTGACGAGCGTGTAAAAGGTTTACGTGCGGGCGGTGATGACTACATGACCAAGCCATTTGCCTTTGCAGAATTGTTAGTCCGTGCAGAAAAACTTGCGCAACGTAACGTGGTTGAACCGGCTGCCACCGAAATTGAAGTGGGCAGTTTAAAGATGGAATTATTAACCCGTAAAGTCACCCTTGACGATAGCGAGTTAATGCTACAACCAAAAGAATTTCAATTGCTTAAGTATTTGATGGAGCATCCTAATCAAGTGATTAGCCGCACATTATTATTTGAAGCTGTATGGGACTACCATTTTGATCCTCGCACCAATGTGATTGATGTGCATATTGCCAAGTTACGTCGCAAGTTTGAAGAGCTTGGCCATGGTGAGTTAATTGAAACCGTTAGAGGGGCTGGATATCGCCTTTGTAAAAGGCATTAAGCCTTACCAAAGTAGTGCGTGGCGGATCACGCTGATCTTCTCGACATTAGTAACCATACTCATTGTTATGTTGGTGCTTAGTCTCTATAGACAGTTAGTGATCGAGCAACAAAATCAAGTAGATAAACATCTAGCTGCAGAAATGCAGCGCTATCAACAGTTAGCATTAACGGTTAACCGTCGCAGTTTTGCGGCTCAAATTCGTGCTGCCGATCCTAAAACTGCACTGATTGCCTGGCGCAACAGTGTAGATATGGTGGGCGCATTGACTTTCTTACCCGAAAATATGCCACAACTGCCTGAAACGAAAGATTTCCCTATCTTTACTGGTGGTCCAGATAAACTGCATATTCTTACTGGTGGCTTAGTTATCACCCGTTATGGCCCAGTATTAATTGCTACACGTACCGATCAACTCGCGGCTTTAATCGAGAAGTTTATTAACGCTGCATTTTGGGCCGTTGCATTCACTTTAGGGCTCACGCTAGCGTTAGGCTATATTTTCTCAAAAGCCATTTTGAGACGACTGGTCGAATACAACCGTTTGAGTGAACAGATTGAAGCTGGACACTATGAAACCCGTCTGCCAGTAAGCGAAAGCCAAGATGAATTTGACATGCTGGCACGGCAATTTAATTTAGTACTCGACACCTTAGAGCAAAACTTACGAGCCGTTCGCGGGGTGACCGATAACATTGCCCATGATTTACGTACGCCATTATCGCATTTGCGCATTGGTATTGAGCTATTGTCGCAAAAACCTACAGCTGAACTTGCCGATGCCACTGCTGAGTTACTCGAAGAGTTAGATCACTGTTTGGGAACTTTCGATGCCATGTTATCGTTAACGCGCATCGAAGAAGGTCAGCAAACGCTTGATTTACAGCCGGTGAGTTTACAGCAAATCTGCCAAGATTTATTTGAAATGGCTGAGGTGATTGCCGAGAGTCACGACCAAGTATTGAGTATTAGTCTAGCAGATGATGTTCACGTGAATGGCGATAAGTATTTGTTGTTCCAAGCTTTGTTTAATCTAGTGGATAACGCGATAAAGTATTCACCTAATGGCGCCACGATTAATATTATTCAACACGGTAAACACATTCAAATTAGTGATAATGGACCGGGTATTATTGACGAGGATAAAGAGCGGGTATTCGATCGCTTAGTGCGTTTAGACCCTAGCCGCCATTACAAAGGCACTGGTTTAGGATTATCGATGGTAAAGGCTATTCTATCGCGTCACAAAGCGACGATTTCACTACTCGATAATAACCCTGGTTTACTCGTGAGTATTCACTTTAAATAACCTCGCAAGCCTCCCATTTAATCGTTGTTGGATAATATATGTACCAAGTGATCAGTGATCAAACAGACTTTATTGTCATCAGTAAATCCGTGAATGTTCATTTTCATAGCCAAGATGGCAATGCTGGAGTGATTGCACAGGCTGAGGCTGATGTAGGTTATAAGCTTTACCCTGTTCATCGGCTCGATACACCGACTTCCGGTTTATTGATTGTGGCTAAATCCCCTCAGGCTGCAAATGTGTTTACCAAAATGTTTACTGAGCATAAAGTTCAAAAATATTATTTGGCGATAGCTTGTGGTAAACCTAAAAAGAAACAAGGCTTGATTATTGGCGATATGGCTAAGTCGCGTCGCAGTATGTATAAGTTACTGCGAACCACAGAAAACCCTGCAGTGACACAGTTTTTTAGTCAGAGTATTGCCTCTGGTATGCGGATGTATTTACTAAAACCGCTGAGTGGCAAAACCCATCAATTAAGAGTGGCCTTAGCCAGTATTGGTGTGCCTATTTTAGGCGATAAACTTTATGGTGATGAGCTGAGCGATAGATGTTATTTACATGCCTATAGTTTGCATTTTACCTATCTAGAGCAGGTTTATTGTTTCCAGCAACTGCCTCAGTTTGGTAAGCAGTTTTTGTTACCTGAGTGCCAACAACTTATGATGAACCAATGGCAATCACCGAATGACTTATCGTGGCCTAGTAAAGACTAATCTCTGCCTATTACTCCTATCAGAGGTAAACTTAAGCTGCTGTCTCAATGCAATTACGGCCCGCTTTTTTTGCGCTATACATGGCTTTGTCGGCTCGCGCTAGAATATGCTTAATTGGTGTGTCTGGTGTGACAATCGCACAACCGATACTAGCAGTAATGGCAAGTTTATTTTCCCCTGTATCAATAATAAGGTCGGCAAGTACTTGCTGGCATCGTGAAGCCATTTGATGAGCTTGTTCTAGAGTGCAGTTTGGTAATAAAATCAGAAACTCTTCGCCGCCATAACGGCATAAAAAATCGTCATTCCGAATAACATTATTAATAGCATTCGCTGATTTCTCCAGCACAATATCCCCCATAGCATGACCCCAATTATCATTAATCGCTTTAAAGTGGTCTAAATCGATTAAGAGGATGCAGTAAGGTATGTTGGAAGTGTGCCAACTACTGTGGATGTGTTGTAATTGCTTATCAAGAGAATGACGATTCCAAATACCGGTAAGAGCATCACGGTTGGCAAGGGTGAGGATTTTTGTCACGAGCTTGTTGATGGAGTTACCCACAATTAAAATGTTAACAAGTAATATCAGTATGATATATACCCATAGTGTCGGTTTAGCATCAGCCGTGTTTAAGGTGGCAAAAACAGTGATTTTGTCTGGAAAAAATAACAGTATGATGGGCCTTAGTAGAAATAAACAGCCAATTAATGCTATTGGGATAACTAACCAGTTGGTAGCAAAAGCCGTAAATGTATCTCTAAATGCGTGTAAATGATCTCGAGCTAGCCCAAAAAATAATATTGATGCCGCTAAAGATAAAATAGAGACCAAATAAACGGCTTCGGTGCGCTGTGGTGTGACCAAAAGCATCAATATCGCCGCCATAGTGATGACGGTTAAATCGAATAATTTGCTACTGGGTAATCTGTATAGTCTTTGTGCACCCCAGCGAAGAGTACTCAGTCCAAGTAAGATCATTACATCAGCCGTGAACCAATAAAGGTAACTAGGTTGGTCTGTTCGTTGGGTGTAAAGCAACATGCCAATCAGTACGCATAAATTTGCTAATGAAAAATGAATACTTGCCTTAGGTGCAACTCTCATTGGATAAGCCATAACCCACCAAGAGGCGGTTGCTGCAGCTGCGAGTAAACACAATACTTGCATTAATATTTGTGTGGATTCATGTTCCGTCATAAAGATGCATATAAAGGTAATTTCTTATTAAATATGCCATTGAGGCTAGTGTAAAAATTTTTTAATGGCAATATTTTAGTTTAATGTTTTCTATTTAACGTTAATTTAATTAACTGATGGTGGAAATCAATAAGATGGATTTACTTAAAATTTATGATGGCCAATGCTATTTTTTGTAACAAGCCTCTCTGGCAAGCCCTGGTCACTAGATAGCTAAATAAAAGCGTTTATTATCTAGAATAGATTTTTAGGCTGTTATTGGTTAAAGATGATGATGTGCATTATGAATTCTATGTTTGAGTTGATTACAGTTGCTGTGTTGACTTAACAGTTGATTCTTCCATTGAATCCATTGAGCAAATTGTATTGCGGCCTTTACTTTTAGCAAGGTACATAGCGTCGTCAGCGAGTTGTAATAATTGTTCAATACTGAGGTGGGTTTTACAGGTAGCATAACCAATGCTGAGAGTGGTATTGATATGGGTCTTCTGCCATAAAACCGTATTTTCATTGATTTTTTGCTGTACTTTTTCGGCCACTATTTGAGCTTCTTTTTTATTGGTTAATGGCAGTATGATTAAAAACTCCTCACCACCATAACGGCAAATGAAATCAATTTTCCTCAATGATTGTTGTAATATGTCGGCGGTATTCTTGAGCACCAAGTCACCCGCTAAATGACCGTAGGTATCATTAATGCGTTTGAAGTGGTCTAAGTCGAGTACCATTAAACTATACGCCAACCCATTTCGAAGCCATAGGGCGTCAACTTCTTCGAGCTTGTTCAATAAAGAGTGCCTGTTCCATAAACCCGTTAGCTGATCTTTATTGGCTAATCTGGCGACCTTGTAGACTAAGCGCGTCAGCGCATTACCAAACAATACTAGGTTAGTGAGTAGCAGTAATATGATGTAGCTCCACATGACTAACGATGAGTTAAGCTTGTCTGCTGCTGAAATGTTGGCAAGTTCATCGGGGAAAAGCAATAAAACCCCTGCGCGGATGATAAACAGTAAGCCAATGGTGAAAAAAGGCACGTTAATCAACGCCGCATAATACAGCGGTAAGTGTTTTTTTACCGCCCGAAAATTATCAATACCACTAAGGGTGATGAACGTTGCTGCGGTAATACTCATTACAATAACTAAGTAGACAGCATAGGTCAGGGATGGTGGGACCAACAGCATTAATAATGCGGTGGTTGCCAGCAATATCAGATCAAATCGGTAAGATAAAGGCTGTTTAAATAAATGTTGGCAGCCCCAACGCACTAGAGCAAACCCCACAAGTATTGTCATGTCTGCCACAAACCAGTATAAATAGTTAATTGCTTCAGTACGTTGGGTATAAAGCAAAATGCCAATAAGAGTACAAATATTGGTAGCGGCGAAACACCAACTGGCTTTAGGTGCGATGCGTAATAGACTGGCAAGCAATGTCCAAGCTATGGCGCAACTTACTGCGATTAAGCTAAAAAATTGAACAAAAATAATACTTTGGTTATGTTCCATATGACTCATTAGTATCGTGAATAAGACTATTCCATAATTTGATATCAAAAGTGTAGCTAGAATAATAGGCTAATTGTCCTAGTTAACAAATTGTATCGTATACTATTTTTATAATAACTTTAGCTAAATTAATCAACTTAAATAAGGTAACTAAAATGGATTCTAATAAATTATTACTGGTGATTATTGCGATTTTACTGCCGCCTGTAGCAGTTTTGCTCAAAAAAGGCATGGGTAAAGACTTATTAATAAATATCTTATTATGTATTTTCTTTTTTGTACCAGGGCTTGTTCATGCTTTGTGGGTAGTCTTACAAGAATAATGTTTAATACCCTATGCTATTGATGTTGTTTGGTCACTGATAAGCTGGAATCTATAGGGTTTTAATCAGTTTGAGATTATAATTACCTCGTAGAAATGCTATCAAGTGACCAATATGAACCGTAAAAAGAAAATTAATCAAACTCTGAAAGCTAAAGCAAAAAAAGCCAATGCTAAGCTGCATGCTGCTAATAAATCGCCTTATATTACCAAAGCAGAACGTGCACAGCTTGCCCAAGCGCAATCGGTTATAGCGCCAACAGCTGATTTAGCTGATAGCGCATTAAGCGACTCTGGCGCTGTACATTCGCCAGCACTGTAACACTATAGCGATGACCCTAGAGATGATTTTATCTACGGATTAACACCGCATACTTTACAATGTGGTTGTTTAGGTAAACGCATTTGCCTAAACTCCATGGTCATCGCATCAATCATTAACAACTTCCCCGTTAATGGCTCGCCGATAGCCGTGATGACTTTGATTGCTTCTGTTGCTTGAATGCAGCCAATCATGCCGACCACAGGCGCAAGAATACCTGCCTCAACACACGTTAATTGTTGTTCACCAAATAAAGCACTAAAGCATTGATAGCAAGGGCTGTCTTGTTGGTAGTCAAATACTGTAACAGTGCCTTCCATTCTAATAGCCGCGGCTGACACTAAAGGCACTTGGTGCTCAAAACAGCTTTTATTAAGCTGTTCACGCACTAACATATTGTCTGTGCAATCCAGAATTAAGCTATGTTGACTCACCAACACGTTAATCTCATCATCATCTAATAACGCATTAATGGTATTGATGTTAATTAATGGATTTAGCAGCATCAGCGATTGCTTAGCCGATTCAACTTTTGCTTGGCCAATATTGGCGTCATAGTGCAATACTTGGCGCTGCAAATTAGACAGCTCTACGGTATCAAAATCAACTAAGGTGATTTCACCAACCCCAGCCACGGCAAGGTATTGACTTGCTGCACAGCCGAGTCCGCCTGCACCAATAATTAATACTTTGGCAAGCTTGAGCTTTTCTTGGCCATCGATATCGATAGCCTTAATAGAGATCTGCCGGCTATAGCGCAGCATTTCATTATCAGTGAGTATCTCTTGATCAAGTGAATCCATACTATTCCTAACACAACACGTTATTAAAAGGCTCTACGGTGACTTGTGCGCCTGTTGGTGTGTCGCCTTGGAATTGATCTAATATCACAAAACAATTAGCTAAACTCATTGATGTGAGCATGCCTGAACCCTGGCCGCCAGTAATCGCTACTTCAAGTTCGCCCAATTCATTTCGACTGAGTATGCCGCGTTGATATTCGACTCTACCAGGGTATTTACGTATATCGGTCAGTAACTTTGCTTGGCAAAATAACGGTTTAACAGGCTTAAGTCCCTGCATTTTATGTAAAATGGGCAACACGAGTTTATAAAACGTTACCATCGAAGAAACGGGATTACCGGGCAAACCGCAAAAAATAGCGTTATCTATTTTACCAAATGCGAATGGCTTGCCTGGTTTAATAGCGAGCTTCCAAAAGGTAATCTGGCCTTCTTCAGACAAAATCTGTTTAGTAAAGTCAGCTTCACCCACTGAGACTCCGCCAGATGTTAATACCATATCAGCCTTGCTGGCTGCTTCTTTAAATGCACCACGAATGGCTTCTTTATTGTCGGCTATTACGCCTAAATCAACCCAGTCAACATGACTTTTACTGAGTAAGCCTTGGATTGAATAGCGGTTAGAATCATAAATTTGTCCGGGAGCCAGTTCACTTCCTACAGGGCGTAACTCATCACCAGTGGAAAAGAAGGCGACTTTTAGTTTACGTGTCACTCTAACTTGGCTAATACCGATAGTGGCGAGTACGCCCATTTCAGCTGCGCGGATAGTGATGCCTTTGTGCAATACTTTGGTACCTGCAAGCAGCTCTTCACCACGACGGCGGACATTAGCGCCTAATCGATGTGGGTGCTCGATGGTAATTTGATTATCGTCTGCTTGGACTTTTTCTTGCATTTGCACGGTATCAAAACCCACAGGTACAGGGGCGCCGGTCATAATACGAATACAGCTATTGGGTGATACTTGGCCATCGAAAGGGTGGCCTGCAAAAGAACTACCCACGAGGGTAAGGGTTGTTTTATCCTGTGATGCGGCTAAATCGGTAAAACTAAATGCATAACCGTCCATTGCCGAGTTATCAAATGGGGGTAAATCAATACTCGATGCTAGATCTTCCGCTAGCACTCTGTCGATAGCCTGGGTTAATGTGACGAGCTCGGTATCTTGGGTTGCTTCAACTTGAGCTAAAAGTTGCTCAATTGCTTGATCGGGATGAAGCAATGTTGGTTGAGCGCAAGGGTCTTGATTACTGGACATCAGAACTTCCTTAATGAATCGCTAAAATACTATCAACTGTATCTTGGCTAAAATAGGTCTTTGCTTTTAATGGTGCTTAGTATGCCATGATGGCACAAGAGTTTTATGATCACACTTAAGGTTTTATATTTTATGTCGAAAAATAACGCCAATACCGATTGGTACTTATATATTATTCGCTGTGCAAACTCGCATTTATACACCGGTATTACCACGGATATTTCACGTCGTTTTGGCGAGCATCAAGCCAGTGGTCCTAAAGCAGCTAAATATTTAAGAGGGAAAGGCCCGTTAACCCTAGTTTATCAAGAATCATTAGCTGATCGAAGTGAAGCGTCAAAACGCGAAATTGCTGTTAAAAAATATACTCGCCAGCAAAAATTATTATTGATTGAACAGTATGAGTTAACCCGTCCACGGTAACGATAAGTTACCTATATTTATAAGTTTTTCATATCAAAATTTTGGTTTACAGTTTTTTTACGACTAGATTGAAATGATGGAATCTCAATGGTTAATCCACAATGGTCAAGTCGTTAATGAGTGTTGCGCTGATCATGTGTTGCACTGCATTTCCTTCAGCGGTACAACAAGTACGCATTCAACCAGCTCAATCTTCAGAAAATACCACTTACCAATATTATTACGACTTGTTATAGCTGCTATTAACCCAAACCGCTGACGATTATGGCTCGGCGGATATTGTTGTTAGCAATGACCATCCACGCTTAGCGCAACGCATTACTCAAGGTTTAGAGGCATTCATTGCGACAGGTCAGCTACATGAGTTTATTGAGCAGTATGAAACAACTCGAGATATGTTCCCACTGAGTCGATATCGCCACAGTCGAATTTTTGACTTAACTAATTCACCGTTAGCGCTACAAACACCTTTTCAAAATCAAGATTTATGGATTGATTTACCGCATCCCACAAAAAACGCCGCAGCACTTGTGGAGTGATATGGCGTTATTTAATCTCATTGTCTATATAGCGTTGAAGCTTATTTAGACGCTCGCAACACCGGATACTTCATGTATTCGTTGTCATAATATGGGCTGCGTTGGTAAAACCAGCGTAATCTTGCTTGGCTATTTTTAGCAAAATCAGGATCTTTAAGCGCTTGATCAAACTCAGCTTGTAGAGCTGGGTTGTCGAGTAACATTTTTGCTGCTAAAGGCTCCACGGCATAGTCTTCAATGTATTCAGTGCGGGTAAAAATGGTATTGAACATTCCCCAATAAAACAATGAATCCTCAGCCTGAGGTTCAAGTAATAGCATTGCTAAGTCACCCAAAGGTTGGTCGGTTGGAATACGCACGCTACCCGCTGGCAAGAGGGTATTTATTTTGTGAATAGTCGTTGTTGCCGTTACCGTTTGATGACCTTCATAATCAGCACTTGAGAATAGTGGGTCGCTGAATTGATATTGCTGCGCGGTTATCGACGTTGGCTTATTCAGTTGTGTCATTCTAATGCCATGCAAAGATAAACGCTCAATAACGTTTGTCCATTGTGGCGGAATATAATAAGCCACAGGCCGAGTTACCGTAATATCTGCTTTTGTGTTAGCCACAATCGGTAAGTTTTCATATAACTTAGGCTCTCCAGTCCAGCGGACAACTTTGTCACCACTGATTGGGCTTTGCTCAACACGGTAATCAATCCCTTTAAAGTCTTTTCCTTCAGCTAAGGTTTCATTTTGCCAGCTGATGGTTAACTTACTTGGGTTACGATATTTGTCTTCATTAATTGCAGACTTTAGCTTGGTGCTATTTTTTGCCACCGTTTTAAGGGTTTGTTCAAGTGTAACGTAGGTACCAAGAACGCGTTGCTTATAAGGTTTAAGGCTATGGTTCTCTATTAGAATAGTCGGCAAATGACGAGCATCACCGTAACCATTGGAAAAACGTGGGCTAGGGTTCCACAATGACAAGCCTTTAGTCATGTCTGTATTATCGTTAGCAAATACCAACTGGCCCGGAATGTGGCCTTGCTCTGTTAATGCATGTTCAACCGCGGGGCGGTAAATAGACTCTAACCATGTAAAAATACTTGGGCTATAGCCTTGTGCAACGTTGTAGCCAAAGGTGACATCGTATTGGTAGTCAATACCATCGGTCACATGGATATCAATGTATAAGTCTGGCTGCCATATATTAATCGCTTGAATGAGGTGCTGCATTTCTAGAGTGTCAGCTTTAGCATAATCACGGTTTAAATTAAGATTGTTAGCAGTAGTGCGCCAGCCCATATTAACCGGCCCGCGTTGATTTACTCGATTGAATTTGCTGCTACGCTCGTGGGCATCGACACTGAAAATAGGAATAAACAGTAAATTAACGTTTTCAAGCAAATCGCGTTTGTTACGATGACTGATATCTCGCAGCAGCATCATACCTGCATCTTTACCGTCAATTTCACCAGAATGAATACCTGCTTGCACTAATACCGTTGCTTTACCGTTGTCACTTAATGCTTGTGCCGTTGATACCCCATCTTGTGACGCGATAATCATCCATATATCTCGTCCTTGGGGGCTTTTACCAATGCTGACTTTTTGCAACACGTCAGTGCTGTCGACGAGTTTGTCTAACCATTCCATGGTGTCGTGATAGTTCGGGCTAGAAACATAACCTTGTTGCTCAAAAGGGGTTGCCCATGGTTGATCTGCACTTAACAGTAAGCTTTCACTGGCGCCTGACCAAGGATGAATTGGCGGTAGTATACTGTCATTTTCGAGATGCGTTATTTGCTCTGCCGGTACTTGAGGAGCAGCAGACACAGCATTGTTAGCATGAGTGAAAGTGGAACAGATGAGTAACGGACTAACCATTAAGCTAGCAAGCAAAAAGCGGCGCATGAATATCCCTGTGAATGGTGATGGTGTCGAAATACGGTAATAGCATCATAACACTGCCTATCAACAGTTTCAGTTGCTTTTACCCTTATAAATGAACTGGAACAGTGCCGATAAAAAATCCCAACCGAAGTTGGGATTTGTAAATTACATCGCATTAAATAAAGCGTTACGAATAATGGGTAGCTTGTTTACACGTTAGGGCCAGCATTTTTGATGGCTTCAGACACTTTATATTTTGCAAAGTTATCACTGAACTCTTGTGCTAGCTGCTGTGCATATTTGTCATACTCAGCTTTATCTGCCCAAGTGTTGACTGGGTTTAATAAAGCAGTATCAACACCCGATACACTAACAGGCACGTTTAAATTCAGTTTATCGATATAAACGGTTTCAACATCTTTTAACTCACCACTGACAATAGCATCCACAATGGCGCGAGTTGTCGGGATATCAAAACGTTTACCTACACCATGTGGACCACCGGTCCAGCCAGTGTTAACAAGGTAAACTTGGCTGCCAAATGACTCAATACGTTTCATGAGTAGTTCAGCATACACTCCTGCTGGACGTGGGAAGAATGGTGCACCAAAACACGTCGAGAAAGTTGACTGAATTGCAGACGTTGAGCCCATTTCTGTCGAGCCAACTTTCGCGGTGTAACCCGATAAGAAATGATATGCAGCTTGTTCTTTGCTTAATATCGACACTGGCGGTAATACACCTGATACATCGCAGGTTAAAAACACTACTGCATGAGGTTCTGCACCACGGTTATCTTCTTTACGTTGAGCGATATGCTCTAAAGGATAAGCGGCACGGCTGTTTTCAGTCAGGCTAGTATCTTTATAATCAGGCACTCGCTGTTCATCAAGCACCACATTTTCGAGTACGGTACCGAAACGAATCGCATCCCAAATCACAGGTTCATTTTTTTGGCTAAGGTCGATACATTTTGCATAGCAACCACCTTCGATATTAAATACGCCACCGGGTGCCCAGCCGTGCTCATCATCACCGATCAGGAAACGTTTTGGATCAGCTGAAAGCGTGGTTTTACCGGTACCCGATAAGCCGAAGAATAATGTGGTATCACCATCGTGGCCGACGTTGGCCGAACAATGCATGGGTAACACACCTTTAGCGGGTAATAAGAAGTTTTGGACCGAGAACATCGACTTCTTCATTTCACCTGCATATTTCAACCCTACAAGCAGTACTTTTCGCTCGGCAAAGTTCAGAATAACAGCGGCTTCAGAGTTTGTACCATCACGTTCAGGTTCGCAGACAAAACCTGGCGCATTGATGATTTGCCACGTGTCTTTATTACCACGATTAAAGGTTTCTGGAGCGATAAATAAATTACGAGCAAACAATTGATGCCACGCGAACTCAGTGGTTACACGTACAGGAATGTAATGTTCATCATCAGCGCCAACTTCGAGTTCTGACGTAAACAGTTCTTTGTCTGCAAGGTAGGCTTCTACCCGGCCCCATAACGTATCAAATTTGCCAGCATCAAACGGACGGTTTACTTTGCCCCATTCAATATCGGCTTCAGTGTTTGCCTCTTTGACGATAAACCGGTCATTAGGTGAACGACCCGTTCTTTCCCCTGTCTTGGCCACTAAGGCACCATTTGCGGTCAGCTGACCTTCTCCACGAAGAAGCGCGATTTCTACTAACTGTGCTGTCGTAGGGTTGAGGTGAACGCGGTTAGATACATCCGCCATAGTGTTGATCTCCATGTCTTTTAGGTCGTGTTTCGCAGTGAAAAGCTATTGGGGGTTAGGTATTCAAACTTAGCTTGTTATTATTTTTGCGCGATGGCTATAAGCTAATGTAGGGATTGTAACGTAAGTTAATGCCGCGGTAACGAACAGTTTGGTAATTTTTTTGAAAGTTTTTGGCGTTTGATGTTTTCTTTAGACGGTTAAGGCATAAAAAAAGCGCATTGCGCGCTTTTTCTGTAAGTGGTTACGTTGTGGGTAACGACATTGATTACTGCTGTGACTGGCTGCTATGACTACCAGAATATAACGCTGCAATATCTATCGCATCAAAAGAGTACTTTGCTGTGCAATACTCACAATCCATCTCGATTTTCCCTTCCTCAGCTAGAATCTCTTCAACTTCAGTTTGGGGTAACGTTTTGATTGCTGCAGCACTGCGATCACGAGAACAGCTACATTTAAACGTAACATCAACAGGATCAAATAAGCGTACTTCTTCTTGATGATACAAGCGATGTAATACCTGTTCAGCATCAAGAGTGAATAACTCTTCTGCTTTAATGGTCGAGGTCAATGCTGAGAGATGTTCAAAGTCGTCAGTATTACCCGATTTTGCTGGTAATACTTGCAACAACATTCCTGCCGCTTGTTTGCCGTTAGCAAATAACTGTATTTGGGTAGGTAGCTGCTCTGATTGATTAAAATACTCTTCTAAGCAAGCTGCTAGATTGACATGGTCTAATGATACAATACCTTGATAACGCTCACCTTCATCAGGCGTTAACGTAATGACCATGTAACCTTTACCGAACATTTGTTGCAAGCTTGCATCGGCAGCAATATCACCGTTCCAACGTGCTACACCGCGTAATACTTGCTTATTGTTACCATTAATTACCGCTAAAGAAACCGGGCCATCGCCTTGTAACTGCACGCTAATGTCACCGCTAAACTTGATCGTTGCCGTGAGTAATGATGTTGCGGCCATTAACTCGCCGATTAGGGCTTGTAAGGCAACCGGATAGATATGTGCAGAAAGCACTTCTTGGTAACTGCTTTCTAATTGGACTATCTCGCCTCGCACATCGGCATTATCAAAAATGTAGCGATGTAAAATATCGTTGTTCATTTGCATTCTCTTACTTTTTGGGCGCCTAGTAATCTTTTAAGCGCATAATCTGTCGTCGTTGTTTTTTATCCGGTTTATGGTCTGGTGCCGGATTGTTCAAAATATTTAGCCGTCGGGCTTCAGCGTTTATAATCCGTTTGCTAATACTCTCTGGTGTTTCTTCGTATAGGGTTTGCGCTACATTAGCACTTTGTCTATGGCCAGATAATTGAAGGACAATAATCTCTTTATCATCATTACCTTGGCGAAGGCGGATTTTTGCACCCGCTTCAGCATTCTTACTGGATTTAGTCCGTTGACCGTTGTAATGTACTTTACCGCCATTGATCATGTCTTTTGCGATAGCGCGGGTTTTATAAAAACGTGCCGCCCATAACCATTTGTCGAGCCGAATAACGCTTTTTTCGGGCTGATTTTGAGTCACATGACCTCCAAAACAGGGATGATTTCACAGACTGAGTAACCTAACTGCCATACAATGTGTGTATTATCGTAATAGAGGGCAATATTATGGCTCTTTTTATGGGCGCAAAGTTAGCATATTTGATGGAGATTCGCCAATCGATATGCTCTGGGGTTGTTGCTTTATCCTGTGTGGGTTAGCATGACGGCTACACATATATTTTCGCATTTTATTAACAATTAGAACAGAGACCTGTACCAAGTCGTATAGAGGGTCCAATAACATATGGATTTATTAGATAAACTGATCACCAACGCTGCAAAAATACCACATAAGCTATTGAGTATGATTGTATTTTGGCTTGGACTGGTCATCGTGTTGCTACTCGCTGCACAGATTACATGGAAGTTGATGCCAGTATCGTCGCAATCTGCGATGTGGCAACCATCCCCCATCTCAGCAGGCACTGCAAAGCGTATTGAGCTTGCCGGTGTACGTAACCTATTGCTTTTTGGTCGCTTAGACAACAATAGCAATAAACCCAAAGCTGAAGTCGTAGAGCAAATCACCGATGCGCCTAAAACAAACTTGTCTATTCAATTGACCGGAGTTGTGGCATCCACCGAGGAAGCTCAAGGTTTAGCGGTTATTGAATCAAGTGGGCAACAAGAAACTTATGGTTTAGGCGATAAAATCAAAGGGACTTCTGCTTCTTTAAAAGAGGTTTATGCTGACCGGATTATTATTAGTAATAGTGGTCGTTATGAAACTTTAATGCTTGATGGTCTTCAATACACCACACAAGGTGCAGCAAACTCACAGCTACAACAAGCCAAGGTCGATCAACAGGTAACCCGAGTTGATCGTCGTGATAATCAACGTTTTTCTGAAGATTTGTCTAATTCTCGTGATGAGTTGTTAGCAGACCCAAGTAAAATTACAGACTTTTTAGCTATTTCACCGGTACGTAATGGCGATGAATTAGCGGGTTACCGTTTAAATCCTGGTAAAGATGTCGCGTTGTTTAAGCAAGCGGGTTTTCAGGCTAATGATTTAGCAAAATCAATAAATGGATTTGATCTGACCGATATGGGTCAGGCATTAGAAGTGATGGCACAACTGCCTGAGCTCACCGAAATGGCTGTCATGGTTGAGCGTGAAGGGCAGTTGGTCGAAATCATGTTTAGTTTGCCAGAATAATTTGGCGTTAGAGGATTGAGTAGAATGAATAATAAAGGGATCCGACATAACATTATTGCTGGAATGCTTATGGGCGCTGCAATGATAGCGGCACCGAGTGCTTGGTCGGAACAATATGCCGCCAATTTTAAAGGCACTGACATTCAAGAATTTATTAATATTGTCGGTAAAAACCTCAATAAAACCATTATTGTAGATCCAACAGTACGTGGCAAAATTAATGTCCGTAGTTACGATTTACTTAATGATGATCAATATTACCAATTCTTCCTTAACGTACTTCAAGTGTATGGTTATGCAGTGGTTGAAATGGAAAACCACGTCATTAAAGTCATTAAAGACAAAGACGCCAAAATGGCTTCTATTCGTGTCGCCGATGACAAAGCACCTGGTGTTGGTGACGAAATGGTCACCCGAATTGTTCCTTTATACAATTCTGAAGCTAAACAACTTGCTCCCTTACTTCGCCAGTTAAATGATAATGCTGGTGGCGGTAACGTTGTTAACTATGATCAATCAAACGTGTTAATGATTTCTGGTCGTGCAGCGGTAGTGAACAAGTTGGTAGAGATTGTTCGCCGAGTTGATAAGCAAGGCGACACCGACGTACAAGTCGTGGCCTTAGATTACGCCTCTGCAGGGGAAATTGTTCGCATAGTCGATACCTTATATCGCTCAAGTGCTAACCAATCACAGCTGCCTGGCCAAGCGCCTAAAGTGGTGGCTGATGAACGCATGAATGCGGTTATTGTCAGTGGCGATGAAAAAAGCCGTCAACGTGTAATCGAACTCATTAAACGACTTGATGCCGAACAAGCGAGTACGGGTAACACCAAGGTTCGTTATTTACGTTACGCCAAAGCTGAAGACTTGGTTGAAGTATTAACCGGGTTTGCACAAAACTTACAAGATAATAAAGAGGGTGCCAGTACTCAGCAAGGCAGCTCAAGTAAGCGCCGTAGTGATATCAATATTATGGCCCACAGCGACACTAACTCACTGGTGATTAGTGCTGAACCAGATCAACTGCGTACCATTGAAAGCGTCATTAATCAGCTTGATATTCGCCGTGCTCAAGTGCTCGTTGAAGCCATTATTGTTGAAATCGCTGAAGGCGATAATGTTGGTTTTGGAGTGCAATGGGGCAGCGAAGCGGGTGGCTTAACGCAGTTTAACAACATTGGCCCAACCATTGGTGAAGTCGGTGCCGGTGTGTGGTCTGCACGCGAAACTGATGGCACTACAGTAACAGTAGGCAATTCAGATGGCGGCTCTACTACCACTACCAATCCAACCTCTGATGGGGATTACACTTTAATCGCGCAAGCATTAGGTAAAGTGAATGGTATGGCGTGGGGCGTGACCACAGGTAACTTTGCGGCGTTAATCCAAGCTGTGTCGAGTGATACAAATTCAAACGTACTCGCAACACCGTCTATTACCACACTAGATAACCAAGAAGCGTCGTTTATTGTTGGTGATGAAGTGCCGATTATTACCGGTTCAACTTCAAGCTCTAACAATGATAATCCATTCCAAACGGTAGAACGTAAGGAAGTCGGAGTTAAGCTAAAAGTGGTACCGCAAATTAACGAAGGTTCGTCAGTTAAATTAACTATCGAACAAGAAGTGTCGGGTGTTAATGGTAACACTGGTGTCGACATCAGTTTCTCTACTCGTCGTTTAACGACCACGGTTATGGCAGATTCTGGCCAAATTGTAGTGCTGGGTGGATTAATTAACGAAGAAGTACAAGAAAGTATTCAAAAAGTCCCAATTCTTGGCGATATTCCTTTTATAGGTCATTTATTCAAGTCTTCTTCTAGTAAGAAAACGAAAAAGAATTTAATGATTTTCATTAAGCCCACCATTATTCGTGACGGTATGACAATGGAAGGGATTGCCGGTCGTAAATATAATTATTTCAGAGCATTACAGCTGGAACAACAAGCTCGTGGTATTAATTTAATGCCAAATACTCAAGTCCCGGTTCTTGAAGAATGGGATCAAGAGGCTTACTTGCCAGATGACGTGAATGACATGCTTGATCGCTATAAAAGCGGCAAAGGGCTGAGCACCGATATACGTGATTCAGATCCAGCCTTGCGCACTATCGATGAAAACATGCAAAAGGACAAGGCTCAAAACAATGACTGATAGCGTGATGACAGAACCATTAGCCCAAGTATCTAGTGAAGTTGCCATGGAAGTTGTTGAAGGTGATGAGGTTTTTCATTCGACGAGTAAAGAGCGCTTGCCGTTTGCCTTCTCGCACCGCTTTCAATTGGTGTTAGCGAAAGAAAACGAGCAGCTTTGTCTCTTCTACACTGATAACACACCGCTTAGTGCCATGTTAGAAGTACGACGCTACTCGGGTGTTGAGTTACCGTTAATTAAGCTAGAAGTGGCAAAGTTTGAAGCTAAACTGACGCAAGCATATCAAGCTAATTCTTCAGAAGCCCAACAGCTTATGGAAGATATTGGTAACGAAATGGACTTGTTTACCCTAGCTGAAGAACTGCCACAAACGGAAGACTTGCTTGAAGGCGATGATGACGCGCCGATTATTAAGTTAATTAATGCGCTGTTATCGGAAGCGATTAAAGAAGAAGCCTCAGATATTCACGTCGAAACCTACGAGAAACAATTAATTGTTCGTTTCCGTATTGATGGCGTGTTGAAAGAAGTATTAAAGCCAAATCGTAAATTATCGTCTTTATTGGTGTCGCGTATTAAAGTGATGGCACGTTTGGACATCGCCGAAAAACGCCTACCACAAGATGGGCGTATTTCGTTACGTATTGCGGGTCGTGCTGTCGATGTGCGGGTATCAACTATGCCATCAAGTCATGGTGAGCGTGTGGTAATGCGTTTATTAGATAAAAATACCGGCAACTTAGACTTACAACAACTGGGTATGACACCTGGCATTCGTGAAAAATTCGATGAATTAATTCGTAAGCCACACGGCATTATTCTTGTAACAGGGCCGACAGGTTCTGGTAAAAGTACTACCTTGTATGCCGGGTTAACGGAAATCAATTCTAAAGATACCAATATTTTAACCGTTGAAGATCCTATTGAATATGAGTTAGAAGGCGTTGGTCAAACTCAGGTAAACACTAAGGTCGACATGACTTTTGCCCGTGGATTACGCGCAATTTTACGTCAAGATCCCGATGTGGTGATGATTGGTGAAATTCGTGATTTGGAAACGGCGCAAATTG
Organism: Shewanella sp. SR44-4; assembly: GCF_014163715.1. Classification (NCBI taxonomy): domain Bacteria; kingdom Pseudomonadati; phylum Pseudomonadota; class Gammaproteobacteria; order Alteromonadales; family Shewanellaceae; genus Shewanella; species Shewanella sp. SR44-4. Next base: position 75,711 of record NZ_JACJDU010000016.1, read on the forward strand.
CAGTGCAAGCATCATTAACCGGTCACTTAGTGATTTCAACCTTACATACCAATACCGCATCAGGGGCAATAACCCGCTTGCAAGACATGGGCGTAGAACCCTTTTTAGTGTCATCAAGTTTGCTTGGCGTGCTTGCTCAACGCTTAATTCGGACATTATGCCCACAGTGTAAAGAAGCACATGAGCCTGATGAGCGTGAACGCGAGTTGCTGGGTATTACCGCAAACGACACACGTATTATTTATCGCGCTAAAGGTTGTAAGGCCTGTGGTCAAAATGGTTATCGTGGTCGAACAGGTATTCATGAGTTACTTACCGTTGATGACAATGTCCGTGAGTTAATTCATGGCGGCAGGGGCGAATTAGCCATTGAAAAATATGTACGTAAATCGATTCCAAGTATTCGTCATGACGGCATGAGTAAAGTACTCACAGGTGTGACAACGCTAGAAGAAGTATTGCGCGTTACGCGCGAGGAGTAATCAATGGCGGCGTTTGAATACAAAGCCCTTGATAGTAAAGGCAAGCAACAAAAAGGTGTGATAGAAGCTGATACTGCGCGTCATGCAAGAAGCCAGCTGCGTGAGCAGCGCCTTATGCCGCTAGAACTTCAGCCTGTCAGTGAGAAAGAAGCCCGTTCACAGCGTGGCGGTTTTAATTTAGCCTCCCTATTTAAAAAGCGTATTTCTGTTGCCGAATTGGCATTGATCACGCGCCAAATAGCGACATTAGTGGCCGCAGGCTTACCCATTGAAGAAGCGTTAAAAGCGGTGGGGCAACAGTCTGAGAAAGATCGCTTAGGTAGCATGATTATGGCGGTGCGTTCTCGGGTGGTTGAAGGTTACAGCTTAGCTGACTCAATGGCCGAATTTCCGCATGTGTTTGATGACTTATACCGCGCAATGGTAGCCTCGGGTGAGAAATCAGGCCATTTAGAAGTGGTACTTAATCGACTTGCCGATTATACCGAGCGTCGTCAGCAACTCAAATCCAAGCTTACTCAAGCAATGATTTACCCTATTGTATTAACCGTGGTCGCTATTGGTGTTATTGCGGTGTTATTGGCAGCTGTGGTGCCAAAGGTTGTTGGGCAGTTTGAACACATGGGCCAAGAATTACCCGGTACAACTCAGTTCTTGATTCTCGCCTCTGATTTTGTACAACATTGGGGGGTTGTGGTCGTACTGCTTATCTTTGCTGCTATGGTGATGTTTCAGCGACTGCTGACTAATCCGATTATGCGGATGAAATATGACACAGCCCTTTTGAAAATGCCCGTTATTGGCAAAGTAAGTAAAGGGCTGAATACCGCCCGATTTGCGCGAACATTAAGTATTTTGTCAGCCAGCTCGGTACCATTACTTGATGGGATGCGTATTGCCAGCGAAGTTTTACAAAATGTTAAGGTGCGTGCTGCTGTTGATGAGGCTACGGCGCGAGTCCGTGAGGGAACTAGTTTAGGCACGGCGTTGACTAATACTAAGTTATTCCCGGCAATGATGTTGTATATGATTGCATCGGGTGAAAAAAGTGGCCAGCTAGAAAACATGCTAGAACGCGCAGCAGACAACCAAGACCGAGAGTTTGAGTCGAACGTTAATATTGCATTAGGAGTATTTGAACCAATGCTAGTCGTGAGTATGGCATCGGTTGTATTATTTATTGTAATGGCCATTTTACAGCCTATTTTAGAGTTAAATAACTTGATCAGCGGTTAGGTTTGAAGTTATGGATTTTTGTAGGGTAAGCGTAAACCAAGATTTATAGCTGATTTTACGCATGAATATATAGACAATTTTTAGAGGAAGTAATTAATGCAACATAATAATAAACAACGTGGTTTCACCTTACTCGAAGTAATGGTGGTGATTGTTATTTTAGGTATTTTAGCGTCAATGGTTGTGCCCAATTTGATGGGTAACAAGGACAAAGCCGATCAACAAAAAGCGGTATCAGATATTGTGGCGTTAGAAAATGCATTGGATATGTATAAGTTAGATAACAGTATTTACCCAACCACAGAACAAGGTCTTGATGCGTTGGTGCAAAAGCCTAACTCGTCACCAGAGCCGCGTAATTTCCGTGAAGGTGGGTATGTTAAGCGTTTACCACAAGATCCATGGCGCAGTGACTATTTACTATTAAGCCCTGGTGAAAATGGCAAAATTGACATTTTCAGCGCAGGACCAGATGGACAACCAGGTTCTGAAGACGATATCGGAAGCTGGAATTTACAAGATTTCCAATAAGATGATTCATCATCGTCAAGCCGGTTTCACTTTATTAGAGGTGTTAATTGTGGCATTGCTAATGGGTTTGGTTGCCTCTGCGGTAACCATGTCTATTAGTGTTGCTGGGCCGGAACAAATGCTCAAAAAACAGGCGCAACGTTTTATGACTGCCACTGAGATGGTGCTTGATGAAAGCGTCTTAAGCGGTCAGTTTATTGGCATTGTGATTGACGAAGATCAATATCAGTTTGTGTTTTATAAAGAAGGCAAATGGATGCCAGTTGATCAAGACCGGCTATTATCGGCCAAAAAAATGGATGCAGGTATTACCTTAGATATTGTGATCGATGGCATGCCATTAGTTCAAGAAGACGAGCAAAATGAATCTTGGTTTGATGAACCTTTTATCGACGAAGAGAGCGAAGAAGAAAAAAAGAAACATCCTGAACCGCAAATTTTATTGTTTCCCAGCGGAGAAATGACTCCCTTTGAGTTGGGTTTTAATACGATTAATGACGACCGTCAGCCAGTCAATGTGCTGGTTGTGGGTGACGCGTTAGGCCGTTTAACATTAGGGCATGTAGATGAATAAACTCACATCACATCGACGCCCTCAATACGGGAAAGTTAACCGCTCAGGTATTAACAACTTAGGTATTAGTCGCTCATGTGTTAGTCACTCTGGCGTTAAAAGCTTACGCGGTAAGAATTGTGGTATGACCTTACTTGAGGTTATCGTTGCTCTAGCTGTGTTTTCCATTGCAGCAGTATCGGTTACCAAAAGTTTGGGTGAACAAATGGCGAACATGCCCATTTTAGAAGAACGAACGTTAGCCCAATGGGTGGCCAGTAACCAAATGGTCGACGTGCGATTACCTGGTACCTTTCCTGATATAGGCCAAAAAACGGGTCAGTCAGAACTTGCTGGCCGTGAATGGTATTGGCGCCAAGAAGTGATTAAAACCACCGATGATAAATTTAGAATGATCCGTATTAGCGTCAGTGACGACGACAAATTTAAACGCGTAGTGGCTCAGGTAAGCAGTTATGTCCATAACAAAGCCTAGGTATTTCAGCGGCTTTACCTTACTCGAAATGCTTATCGCGATTGCGATTTTTGCCATGTTGGGTATCGCGGCAAACTCAGTATTGTCGACGGTAATGAAAAATGATGAAGTGACCAAAGAGTTTGCTACTCGGCTTAAGTCATTACAGCAAGGTTTTGGTGCGTTAGAACGTGATTTGGGCCAAATGGTAGCGCGTAGCCCTAGATTATTTGAAGGTGATCGTGGCAGCCGTTTTTTTCAGGCTGGCGATAATATCCTCGACTCTGAAACCGAAGCACTGGTATTTTACCGTTTGGGCTGGTTAAACCCCGATGGCATGTTACCTAGAGGCAGCCTGCAATCGGTTGCCTATGTGGTTCAAAATGGCCGTCTTGAGCGTTGGTATTATCCTTATCCTGAACCTGTATCAGGTGCTGAGCCATTAAAAAGCATGGTTATTGACCATGTGCTGTCAATTGAGTATTCGTTTTATATGGATGATAAATGGCAAAAGCAAGTTGATGGAACCGTGATGCCAAAAGGGATTGCGATGGAAATAGAATTAGAAGGTTTGGGTAAAATTCAGCGTCGTTTTTTACTGCCTAAAGGTGCACCAGCAACTAAGTCTGACAAAGACAGTGGCAACAACCGTAACGGTTCAAATAGTAAAGATGAAAATGAAACCGATGATGGGAAATCCTCATAATGGGCGGCCAAAAGCAACGCGGGGTTGCATTAATAGTAGTGATGCTAATTGTTGCTATGGTGGTGATTATTGCCACCAACATTAGTAGTCGCAATCAGCTTTCAATGCGTCGAACGCTTAATTTAGCCCAATACGACCAGGCTTATTGGTATGCCCTTTCTGCTGAAGAGCTGGCGATGAAAGTGCTCAAGCAAGATTTTGAAGATTCAGAAGGAACCGTACATTTACAACAGTATTGGGCCTTGGCCAATGTGGCTTTTCCAGCTGAATACGGTGAAATTGTCGGTGAAATACAAGATATGCGATCATGCTTTAATGTTAATGCCGTCGGTCAAGCATCGAATGAAATTGAAAATGGTCAGCCCAAAATGACCGTAGCAGCTATACAGTTTCAATCGCTGTTGATCAGTTTAGGCGTTGATGATTTTGGCGCCGAGCAATTAACGTCAACCCTTAAAGATTATATCGACGAAGATACGTTATCGGGCCCATATGGTGCTGAAGATGCCGAATATGAATCGCGTAATGTGCCATATCGTGCGGCCAATACCTTGATGCAGCATCGCAGTGAGTTACGTGCAGTGTTAGGGTTCAACCAAGATGTTTACCTGAATCTTTTACCTTATGTATGTGCAATACCTGGTGAAGACAGTCAGCTATTAAATGTAAATACCATTAAGGTTGAGCAAGCAGCTTTACTGACAGCAATGTTAGAAAATAAAATATCAGTCGGCGAAGCTGAAAATGTTATTAACAATCGTCCAGCGGATGGATATGAAAAAATTGAAGAGTTTTGGGAAGGTTCATCACTCAGTGGTATAAAGATTGAAGCAAATGTAAAGTCGAGTTTTGTGGTTGATAGTCAGTACTTTTTATTGAAGGCTGGTGCCAAAGTCGATACTGCAATATTTCGAATGGATAGTGTCCTGAAGCGTAATGGTAAAGATTTAGATGTGCTCACCCGTCAGTATGGTGGCCAACAATAATAACAAATTCATTGCGTAACAATGCGTATTGAGATCGGTGGAGAATAAACAGTGTCTGAACGGCTATTTATCCGGTTAGGAAAATCATCAGAACACCCATGTTCGTGGCTAGTATGGTCAGAACAAGAGCAAGAGATCATCGCTTCTGGTGAATTATCTGATGCCGCCAGTCTCAGCACTTTAGCTGAGCGTGCGGGTAATCGTCCTGTTGATGTACTTGTGCCTGCGGCCAACATGACATTGACACAAATTATGTTGCCCGAAAAAGGTCAACGCCAAGCATTAAAGGCGTTGCCATATATGTTAGAGGAATCATTAGCGACGAATGTAGACAATATGCATTTTGTTGTTGGGCCTCGTGAAGGTGAGCAGCTTAATGTGGCTGCTGTGGCGCATGAGCAAATGCAAATATGGCTTGAATGGCTCCATCATGCAGGCTTAAAAGTAAAACGTATCGTGCCAGATTGTTTAGCGTTGCCGTTAGAGCAATGTCGCTGGGCGGCAATGAGTGTTGGTAGTGAGTATTTAATCCGAACGTCTGAAGGTGGCGGTGTTAGCGTGCCTAAAGCATGGTCTGCATTTGCACTTCCACACCTATTAACAGCTGCAAAACCTAATGATAATGAGTCAATTAGTGTTGCAAGCTACAGTGACGATATTGTATTTGAAGGCGTGGAAATTAATAACAAGCCACTCGATTTACCGATGATGGTATTAGCAAAAGGCATTTTGAACGCCCCAATCAATTTGCTAAGTGGCATTTATAAACCTAAGCATGAATACAGTAAGCAGTTACTCACCTGGAAAAATACTGCGATTGTAGTGATGATTGCGATTGTTTTAGCCTTAGCGAATAAAGGCATCGCCATTCATCAACTGAATAACCAGACCGCAGGGCTGCAAGCTCAAAGCGAAATGATTTTTAAACAAGCTGTACCGGGTGTAAACCGTATTGTTAATATGCGCTCACAAATGGGCAGTGAATTACGCAGTATGCAAGGCCAAGGTGGCGGTGCAGTATTTTTTGAAATGCTAGATGGTTTAAAGCCAGCGTTTAGTAAGGTGCCAGAACTTAAACCGAACACTTTGCGTTACGAAGCCAATCGTAATGAGCTACGAATGCAAGTGACAGCAAAAACGTACGGCCAAATAGATACATTTAAAGAGCTTGTTAGCAAAGACTATCTTCTCGAAGGTGGTGCCATGAACAGTAGCGAAGAAAGCGTTACCAGTACGCTGACGTTAAGGAATAAATAACATGGAAAACATGCGTAGTTGGTGGCAAGGTTTAGCCATTAGAGAACAACAACTTGTTGGTTTTTGTGCTGCAGTATTGGCGATAGGCATCATTTATTGGGGCATTTGGACACCGATATCGAATGCTCAAGAAACTGCCCAACGTGATAACAGCGCAGCGCAGCAAACGTTAAATTATGTTAAACAAACCGCCAATAAAATAGCTGGTCTGAAACAAGCGGGTGCGCAAGCTAAAGTTCGTGGCAGTTTAAGTTCTTTGGTAAATCAAACAGCTGGACAATATAAGTTAGAGATCACTCGCATGCAGCCGCAAGACGATAAAATTCAGCTATGGATGGATGACGTGCCATTTGATGCGTTACTGGGTTACTTGCATGACTTAGTAGAGCAAAAGGGCTTAACGTTAGACAGCGTAGATCTAACCGAATCAGACGTTGCTGGCTTTGTAAAAGTAAGACGTATTCAGCTTTCTCAGTAAGGATTTTTTGTGAGCTTATTTTCAAAAATAGTCATTGGCGTCATTATTTACCTCGCGTTTTTATTGGTTTATTTACCGGCGAACTGGTTAGTCAGTATCGCTCCGTTACCTAATAATGTGGTTATCACAGGTGCTGAAGGTACACTTTGGCAAGGAAAGGCGGCGTTAATTACCATTGATCAACGCCAAATAGAACACGTTAGTTGGCAGTTAAGTCCATGGGGATTACTGCTTGGTAAAGCCGATATCGATTTTAATATCGGTAATCGAGCTACGGCTGTTAGTGGTAAAGGTAGTGTGAGTTGGTCGTTATCTGGGCTGACTGCCAAAAATATTCGCCTTGATTTACCTGATAGTTTTTTACTAGCGGGCGCCCGTTTACCTTTTAAAACGCAAATTGATGGCGATGTGAGCTTAATGGTTGCAGTGCTAGAGCAAGGTAAACCATGGTGTACACAATTAAACGGTAAATTATTTTTAAATAATACTAACGTTAAAAATCAATATGGCGTGTACCCTTTAGGTAACATTTCATTGGGGCTCAGTTGCCTTGATGGGCAATTACAAATTGCCACTGATGAAACCCAAAACGTATTAGGTTTAACGGGAACTGTTATTTTAGGCGAGTCAAACTTGGTTAAAGTGAGTGCTAAAATTAAACCTACCGATGCCCAACCTAAAGATTTACGTGATTCGTTATCCTTTTTAGGTCGACAAGACAGCCAAGGGTATTACCCTATTAACTATCAAGGCGTTGTGCCTGGCTTGTAAAATCGGTTGATATTTGAATAACTAATGCCTTGATATCACTATCAAGGCATTTTTATATCGGCAATAATTTATCGAATAACCTCAACAGCTACCTTATTAACTATGTTCAGACATCAACCGCTATTTAACGATCAATCACTACTTGAATCGTTTATATAGTGATATTGCTTATACCGATTGAAGTGCCAATGATAGTGGGTGGTAATCTGTAATCGCTGGGAAGTCGGTAAATTCAATATGAGGCTTTTGGCTATCGGGGTTTTTAATCCCGAGTTGATAACCTATGCCAGCCTTTTTCGATGCCGCTAATATCACTTCGCTGTCATCAATAAATAAACACCGTGACGGATCTAAGTTGAACTTAGTCAGTGCATACTGCCAAAATTGCGGATGTTCTTTGGGATAACCGCTTTCATGGCTCGATAACATTTCATCTAAACCATGGCCTAAATTGGTATGAGTTAACTTAAGCGCTAAGCTTTGTGGGTGAGCATTAGTAAACAAAATGCGTTGTTTACTTGCCCCTGCTAATGCCTGTAAAAAAGGCATGCTGTCTTGGCGAAGTTTAATTCTATCAGCCGATGCATGGTGTAATGCCAAAATATCGAGTTGTAAATAGCGTTGCCAGTAATCAAGACTATACCAATCTAAGGTGCCAACGACATCATAGTAAGCTTGTTTAACGAGTGTATTGGCTTCATCCAAACTTATTTGACGCTGCATGCTTAATTGTTGTGGCACTAAATGTAACCAAAAGTGGTTATCAAAATGCAGATCAAGCAAGGTACCATCCATGTCGAGCAGCACTGTATCTATTTTATACCAAGGAAACATGTAAATTCCGGTTGTAGAATATACCCATAATAGTAAGATTGTACCCTGTATATATTAATTCGTCACACGAGGCTTCAATGACACAGCGGCATAAAAAGCCGGAAATCCTGCATACCGAAATTGTTGCCAAAAGCAGACTGTTTCAAATCGAGCAGGTACACCTTAAGTTTTCTAATGGCGTAGAGCGTCAATATGAAAGAATGAAGGGCGGTAGCAGAGGTGCGGTGATGATAGTGCCTATTCATCAAGGTAATCTATTATTAGCGAGTGAATACGCCGCCGGCACTGATAATTATGAACTCGGTTTTCCGAAAGGGTTGATAGATCCAGGCGAAACGGCAGTTGAAGCCGCTAATCGAGAGCTCCAAGAAGAAATTGGTTTTGGCAGTTATCAATTGACCTATCTAAAAGAGCTATCGCTTGCGCCAGGCTACTTTTCCAGCAAAATGCATATTTTTGTTGCTGAAAAACTGTACCCTAGCCGTTTAGAAGGGGATGAGCCTGAACCAATAGACGTGATCCCTTGGCCATTATCTGATTGGCAGTTATTACTCGAGAATGTTGATTTTTCAGAATCTCGTAGTGTTAGTGCGCTTTTTTTAACTCAGCAATATCTCAATACACCAACAGATAATCTTACACGTGAAGTCAACGCCGTAAAATAGGTTATTCACAAGTCGTATTGAGTTAGTCATTGAACAGCAACATCGAATAGGCAATAGCCTTATTTATTGATGTCCTTGTGAGGTCATCCTTATCGAATCCAGCAATTGGAGTAATAATGAAGCCAGAAGATGTAATTGAGCAAGTTATAGACATCGCAACGGAAGCTGGGCAAAAAATTCGTGATATTTACCTTAAAGGTAACTTCAAACGCGAAATTAAGTCCGACAATACCCCTGTCACGTCTGCCGATTTAGCCGCGCACGATATTATTTGCCGTCAGTTAGCTGAACTCACGCCCGACATTCCTATTTTAAGTGAGGAAGCTGCAGATATTCCACTAAGTGTGCGTGAAACATGGAAACGCTATTGGCTAGTCGATCCATTAGATGGCACGGGTGAGTTTATTGCTGGCAGTGGTGATTTTTCAGTGATCATTGCTTTAGTTGAACATAACCGTCCTATCATGGGAGTGGTTTATGTGCCGATGACTAAGGTGTGTTATTACGCAATAGCCGGGCTAGGTGCTTATAAGCGTGATGGTAAGAACGAGATACGTATCACCAGTAAACAATTAACCGGTGATGAACCAGAGCATTTACGTTTAGCCGTTAGTCGTCGTCAAGATCCGCAATCGGTTTTAAAGTTACTCAATAAACCCAATCATTGTGAGTTAGTGGTGATGGGTGGTGCAGCATTAAAAAGTTGTTTGGTGGCCGAGGGACGTGCTGATTGCTATGTCCGTTTAGGACCCACTGGTGAATGGGATACTGGTGCTGCGCAGATTATTATTGAAGAAGCAGGTGGTGCACTGATTGATATTAATTTACAGCCTATGACCTACAATGAGCGTGAAACACTCGAAAACCCAAATTTTATTGTGGTAGGTAGTGCTAACCTCCCGTGGGATATATTGTTAACTAATTAATTTGTTTATATTTTAATAGACATAAATTAATATTTTGAATGTGTTGCTTTTTCGAACAGAGATTAATTTATTAATCATATGATGGCAACGGCATGAGTAACGATATGGCAACAGTAGCCACTAGAAACCATCAACACTATATCGTGCATCGTGGTTAAATAACGATGGCAGTGTGCAGTTTTATCCGTTAATAACAGTGAGTCTTGAACTACTGTGACCAGATTTATGTTGATTTCAATACTGAATTTGGTGAGATACACATAAAAATGCCCTCATCATGAGGGCATTTTTGCTTATATAACTTATGACTTATGACTATCTAACCATTGATGTATCGCTTTTCTGTCGCCTTGAAAGATAACTCTGTCCTGTTTCTTTTCAAGTTGATACATATACATCGGGTCATAATAAATATCGAGTAACAGGCTTATCCAGTCTAAATGCTTACTGGTATCATTTTGGCTTTGTTGTACGTTAAGCGCATTATCAACCAAGTCTTGCAATTCTTGATGTTGCTTACCGCCTAAGCGTTTACGAATGCCCAATAAACTTTGAGTCAAATATGCTTTAAATGCATCGAAACCCGCTTGCTCACCTAATCCAGATACATAATCAGCCAGTTTTTGCTCAACATAGTCATTTAATAAACGCGGTAAACGCGCGTCTAATGGCTCGTCGAGTACGATAATATCAGCTTGTTGCATGGCGCTGTAAAAATGCTTTGGCAGGGCTGAACGACCAATTAGCATACTTTCATCTTCTAACAGCAAATGGTTATGTTGCTGTTGTTGATGCTGCAGCAATGCCACGGCTAAATTATTTTCGAAGTTGATTTGACTGGGTTGCGGATCGATATTTTTGCCAAAGCTCGACCCTTTATGGTTGGCAAGGCCTTCAAGGTCGACTGATTCATTCCGTTGATGGATAACTTCCGTTTTACCACTACCTGTTATGCCACTTAAAATTAGCACTTTAGATTGGCTTGGCGCTTGCTCGATAGTATTAATTAAAAAACTACGTATGGCTTTATAACCCCCTTCAATATAAGGGATGTTCATGCCTGATTCTTTAATCCATTGCTGTGATAGCTTTGAGCGCAAACCGCCACGAAAACAATATAAATAGCTGTCAGGATGTTGTGACAATTGAGCAAGCCAAGCATCTATACGTTGCTGTTTAATTTTACCTTTCACCAGCTCATGACCTAATGCTATAGCAGCCTCTTGGCCACGTCTTTTATAGCATGTGCCCACTTTTTCGCGTTCACCATCTTGCATTAATGGTAAATTAATCGAGTGGCCAAAAGCACCTTTAATGAATTCGATAGGCGCTCTTACGTCAATTAATGGACGGTTTTCTAATAGAAGTCTGCCATATTCTGAGCTGGGGATGACCTCGCTCATTAGTTTAATTCCACAAGGATATCGTGTCCGTCAGCGCGTGGCTCATAAGTATTGAGCATACCGATACAAATAGCGTCAATTCCATTGGCTTCTAATAGTGTTTTAAGTTCCTGTTCAGCCTCTGCACTCACGGCAACTAATAGTCCTCCACTGGTTTGTGGATCGCAAATAATCGCTTTCTGGTCATCTGTTAATGGCGGCAAATGTTCGCTATAACTGTCAAAATTGCGATGGGTACCGCCTGGAATACAACCTTGAGCGAGGTAATCACTGACTTTAGGGAGTAAAGGGACTTGGGATAAAACGATATTAGCTTTAAGTTGTGCACCTTGGCAGACTTCAATTAAGTGACCCGCTAGTCCAAATCCTGTGACGTCCGTTAATGCATTAACCCCAGTAATTTTAGCGATATCAATACCTATCGTGTTGAGCTGACACATCGCATTTGGGGCAATTTGACTGTCTTCATCACGCAGCTTTTTCTGTTTCTGTGCTGTAGTCAGAATGCCAATACCAATTGGTTTGGTGAGATATAGACGATCATTCGCTTTGGCAGTGTTGTTCTGTTTTACTCGCTCAAGCGGGATTTGCCCTGTAACCGCTAAACCAAAAATAGGTTCAGGAGCATCAATACTGTGACCTCCAGCCAACATAATACCTGCATCGGCACAAGCTTGGCGTCCGCCATCAACCACTTGCTGTGCCACTTCTGGTGGCAATACATTAACCGGCCAGCCTAAAATGGCAATAGCCATAATTGGCGTGCCGCCCATGGCATAAATATCGCTGATGGCATTGGTTGCGGCAATTCTTCCAAAGGTAAATGGATCATCTACAATGGGCATAAAAAAGTCGGTGGTACTGATAATGCCGGTTTGCTCATTGAGTTTATAAACTGCAGCATCGTCACGGGTTTGATTACCGACTAATAAATTGGGGTCAGTAAATACTGGAAGTTGTGACGCAAGAATGGTGCTTAAGACTTTAGGAGAGATCTTACAGCCGCAGCCTGCGCCATGGCTATATTCGGTTAGTTTTATATCGGTATGAGGCATGGTTATGTTTCTGTCGCTGGCTTATTGATGAGCAATTATAATGTTTCTCAAGGATTATTTCTTGGTTATTCGCGGTTTATCAAACCTAGTCGTGTATTTTTAATTAAAAAAATAATTATTATGAACGTTGTTTTTTATTTTGTTTGCTGTTAATTTATCAACTTAATAAGGTGCATATCATTTTTAGGTTGGTATTGTGGCGAGACGAAAAGAGCATACGCATGAGCAGATCCGCCATATGGCTATTAGTGCTGTGGTTGAGCATTTACAATGCCATGGTGTCGATAACCTAAGTTTGCGAAAAGTTGCAACCACCATTGGTTACGTGCCAAGCACGTTAATCAATATTTTTGGTAGTTACCAATATTTATTACTCGCGGTATCTGAACAAACATTGTTACAGCTAGCTGCGCAGTTACAGTTAATTAAACCGACCACCCCAACAAAAACCATTGAGCAAATGGCAATCGTTTATAGTCAGTTTGCTTTAGCTAATCGACGCTGTTTCCGATTGGTATTTGAATTAACAATGACAGATGACCAGCCTTTACCTGCAGCTCACCTCGGGTTGATTAAGTCATTATTTTCTGATGTTGAGTCCCAACTAAGTCAATACTTTCCTTCTGCATGTGAGCAAGAGGTGGAAATGATGAGCCGCGTACTTTGGGGGGGAATACATGGGTTAACGTGTTTGTCATTGGATGGAAAACTATTTGAGACACAATCCTGTTTACAAGACATGTTGACGAGTCATGTAAACAGTTATATTGATGGAATGAGCATAAAAAGGAATTCAAATGCTGCTAACTAAACGATTTTTTCCCTATTTTGCGACCTTATGCCTAGGGGCGCTTAATGACAATTTTTATAAAAATGTGTTGCTCTTGCTGGTAACGTACAGTCAATTAAATGCATTACCGATTGATGTTAACTTGTTTGTTAATTTGGCCGCTGGCGTATTCATTTTACCTTTTTTCTTGTTTTCTGCTCATGCTGGTATCGTGGCTGACAATATGAATAAGGCAAAATTGATTCGACGGTTAAAGTTGTTAGAGCTGATTATCATGTCAACAGCGGCTATCGCGATTATCAGTCAGAGTTATATGGTGATGTTGCTGCTGCTATTTTTAACCGGCAGCCAGTCTGCATACTTTGGTCCAGTAAAATACTCATTATTACCTCAAGCCCTAAGCGAAGCAGAGTTAGTAAAAGGTAATGCTCTGGTTGAAATGGGCACTTTTTTGTCGATTCTTGTCGGTACCCTAAGCGCCGGTTTGGTGGTGTCTAATGAAAATGGTTTAACGTGGGCTGCAATCATTGTCTGTTTGTTGGCTATTTGTGGTTATCTTGCCAGCCGTGCGATTCCTTCACTGCCTGCCCAAGGTGATTTAAACCCTAGTAAATTTTCGTTATTTTCTGGCACTTGGCGTTGTATTAATAAAGCGCGACAAACCAAGACTATTTGGATGGCCATTCTCGCCATTAGCTGGTTTTGGTTCTTGGGTGCCACTTATTTAACTCAATTCCCTAACTTTGCCAAGCTGCACTTACATGCCGATGCCACCGTCGTGTCATTGTTACTGGCGCTATTTTCTGTCGGTATTGCCGTTGGGTCATACGTGTGTGAGCGTTTTTCGTTTGGGCATGTTGAGTTAGGCTTATTACCCTTTGGGGTCTTGGGCTTAAGCGTATTTAGTTTTGACATGATAGCGGCTATTCCGCTAGAGCTTGTTGAGCCAGGTTTTGTGTATAGCTTCGAGTCATTTATCGCTAACGCGCAGCATTATCGTGTGATGATCGATTTGTTTCTTGTCGGCCTAAGTGGCGGGATATTCATTGTGCCTCTGTATGCGTTTATTCAAACTCGTGCAGAAAAACAAGAATGTGCTCAAGCTATTGCGGCGAATAACATCATTAATGCCTTCTTTATGGTGGGCTCTGCAGTATTATCGATAGTCTTACTGGGTGTATTTCAATGGAGTATCCCTGAATTATTTATGCTTGTCGGGGTGCTTAATTTGGTTGTGCTGTTATATGTCTACTCACAAGTGCCAGAGTTTACTCAACGCTTTATCAGTTATTTGCTGAGCCATGTTATGTATCGGGTGAATGTACATGGTAGAGAACATATTCCGGCACAAGGGGCAGGAATTATTGTCAGTAATCATGTGAGTTACGTTGATGCGTTAGTCATTATGGGCGCGTCGACTCGACCTATTCGGTTTGTAATGGATAAGTCGATTAGCGAAATTCCATTATTAAAGTATTTGTTTCGGCACGCTGGTGTTATCCCAATCTGTTCACCTAAAAAGTGTGAGTCGACATATCTAAATGCATTCGAACAGATACACCAAGCATTAGCTAACGATGAGTTAGTGTGTATTTTTCCGGAAGGAAAGTTAACCCCAGACGGTGAAATTGGTGAGTTTAGACCTGGCATTGATAAAATTTTACAACGGGATCCTGTAACAGTAATACCGTTAGCGTTAACAGGGTTGTGGGGATCTTACTTTAGCCATAAAGGCGGGCATGCACTGACCACTTTGCCTAAACGTTTCTGGTCTAAAGTATCGGTGAGTATTGCACCTTCAGTTGACGGAGCTACGACCAATTGCAAAGCGTTACAGCAGCAGGTGACTCAGCAATTTAATTAGCACATGATGTACTAGTGAAGCTGATCAAAACAAAAAAGGTCACGCGTGGGCGTGACCTTTTAAATGATTAAGCATTAGCTTTACTGTGCGTAGGCAGCTGTTAGGCTTTTCCAATTTCGTTGTTGTTCAAGAAACTGATTACGTAATAATTGCACTTGTTGCTTCAGATTGTGATCTGTAAGTTGCTTACGCTTCGCCTCTAACAAACTCTTTTTAGCTTGATAATAGTCAACTAAGTGTTGCTTCATCAGCTCATACTCTGCTTGAAACTTTTCTATAATTTCATCGCAGTTAGGTAAGTGAGCAACCTGATTCTGAGCTTGTAAAAGTTGCATCTGCAAACGTGCACTTTCAATACGTTCTTGTGGCACTTTACGTAAGTCACTCGCTAAACCAAACCAGTTCATCAGTTTGATTAACCATTTGGTTGGATCGTAATCCCACCATTTTATGCCATTGCGATAATCGTTTTCAAAAATATGATGGAAGTTGTGATAGCCCTCACCGTATGTAAGTAACGCTAAAAATGCATTATCTCGGGCTGAGTTTTTATCTGTGTACGGTTGTTTACCCCAAATATGGGCTAATGAGTTAATAAAGAAAGTACAGTGATGCACTACCACTAAGCGTAATAAACCTGCCATAAGTACCATTGATAAAATATCGCCATTTAGCCAGCCTATAAATGCCGGTAAACCAATATTCATTAAGATCACTAAGGCTAAGTAGTGCTTGTGCTGCCACATAACGATACGATCGTTTTGTAAGTCGCGCACGTTGTTGTAGTCACTGTAACGACTCGCTTGATACTCGCGCAGCATCCAACCTATGTGGCTGTACCAAAATCCCATTTGAGCTGAGTACGGGTCTTTATCATTATTATCAACATGTTTGTGATGAATGCGGTGATCACTACACCAATGTAATGCGCTATTCTGTAGCGCCAATGCCCCGCCTAGTGCGTATAAAAAACGAACTGAAGAGTGAGCTTTATAGGCTTTGTGTGACCATAATCTGTGGTAACCCGCAGTAATCGATAGACCACTTGCGTAAGCGAAAACAACAAATGCAATCCATTCAATGCCATCAAAGCCATGGGTAAAACCACGCCAAGGGATTAATACCACCGCGCCGATAAAAGTAATGGCAAATAACAAGGTATTAAGCCAAATGATTGGAGGTTTTTTCATTTAGTAGGGTTCCAATAATAGGTTTAAATAAGTTGAGCGTACAATTGTACGCTAATTTTACTTAGGGAACTAGTCATGGTCAACTTTAACAGTGCTGTGTTTCTGTTTTAAAAACGGTATTATCGGTGAATTAATATTGACTGAATGGATTAGTAAATGGGTGTTAGAGCACAACAAAAGGAAAAAACCCGCCGTGCATTAGTGGATGCTGCATTTAATCAACTCAGTGCTGAACGCAGTTTTTCCAGTCTAAGCTTACGTGAAGTTGCTCGTGAAGCTGGTATTGCACCCACATCATTCTATCGCCATTTTAAAGACATGAACGAACTTGGCTTGACCATGGTCGATGAAGGTGGATTAACCTTACGTCAAATGATGCGTAAAGGTCGTCAACGTGCAGAAGCCGGTGGGAGTGTGATCCGTATTTCTGTCGACACGTTTATGGAAGTATTGGAGTCAAACCCGAACGTATTTCGAATACTACTTCACGAACGTTCAGGTACCTCTGCGGCATTTAGAGCCGCAGTTGAGCGCGAAATTGAACATTTTATTTCTGAACTTGCTCATTACACCGAGGCCCAGGCAAACCGCACTCCTGTGTTAGCGCGTGCTCAAGCTGAAGCATTAGTTATTTTAGTCTTTAATGCCGGAGCATCAGCGTTGGATTCCAAGCGTAGTGAGCGTAAGTCATTAGCCGATCAGCTAGTACTACAACTGCGTATGGTGGCTACAGGCGCTGAAGCGTTACAGCATAAAATTGACAACCGTGCTTAATTTATTGCGATTATAACCAAACAGGGCGCTAATTATTAGCGCCCTGTTTGTTCGTTAAGCTGTATTACTTACGTTCTAGTAATACTCCTGATTCCATATGATCGGTATATGGGAATTGGTCAAATAGCGCAAAGCGAGTTATTTTATGTGTTTGACCTAAGGTTAACAAATTGTCATTCAGTGTTTCTGGATTACATGAAATATACAAAATCCGCTCGTAACCTTGGATAAGCTTTAATGTTTCAGGATCAATGCCTGCACGAGGCGGGTCAACAAAAATAGTATTGCAATCGTAACTGTCTAAGTCGATGCCTTCTAAACGTCTAAATTGACGCTTTTTCGCCATGGCATCACTAAAGTCTTCAGCAGACATGCGAATAATTTGAACATTATCAACGTGATTAATATCGATGTTGTATTGCGCAGCATCAACTGAAGGCTTGGCTAGCTCTGTTGCTAATACACGATTGAAATTTTGTGCCAATGCAATCGTAAAATTACCATTACCACAGTACAACTCTAGTAAATCACCCTGACTGTTTTTAGTTGCATCAATAGCCCACTCCAGCATTTTTACAGAGACTTTCGCATTAGGCTGAGTAAAACTGTTTTCAATTTGCTTGTAATGCAATACCTGTTCATTAACCGTTAAGGTCTCAACAACGAAATCTTTGTCTAAATCGATTTTTTGCTTACGCGCACGACCTATAATGTTGACATTGAATTGAGCAGATAACTTTGCTTTTAATAGAGTCGCGTGTTCACGCCACTCTTCATCGAGCTGGCGGTGGTACAACAAAGACACTAAAATTTCGCCGCTTAATGTCGACAAGAAATCTACTTGAAACAATCGATAACGCAATGCAGGATTAGGTGTTAACTCTGCTATTAATGCGGCCATCATTTGATTAATGATCAAACCAGCGGGTAAATATTGATCGCAACGCACTTTTGCATTCAGTGCTTTATCAAACATGTAGTAATATAAGTCATCATCTTGATGCCACATTCTAAATTCAGCACGCATACGATAATGCATAGGCTCAGAAGCAAAGACTTCAAGCGCCGGTGGATTGAAATCGGCAAAGGCCTGTTCTAGCTTGATGCGCTTTCGTTGTAATTGTGCATCGTAGTTTTTAGGATCCATTGCAGCTAAATTCATATCGTCCACCTAATACTGTAAAAAAGGGCGCAAATATTATACTAAATGACGCTGATGTCTAGTATTACGCACCTAAGTATAAAGTGGCCCGACGATTAATGCTGAACATATACATATTTGGAGCCCATATTGTCTGGACCTATTTTAGTGTTTGATTCTGGTATCGGCGGATTGTCGGTAATGAACCAAATTAGAAAACAGTTACCACAACATGATTATTGTTACTTATTTGACAATGCACGCCTACCCTATGGCAACTTATCAGAGCAAGAGTTAATAACTGGATGTGTTGCACTTATTACTCATCATGCACGACGTTTGAACGCCAGTATTGTGGTGGTTGCCTGTAATACCGCCAGTACTTTGGTATTGCCTCTATTACGCCAGCAATTAACCATTCCTATCGTGGGAGTTGTTCCTGCTATTAAACCTGCCGCCATGTTATCGAAGAAAAAGCACATTGGTTTATTGGCTACGCCTGGGACAGTGAAACGAGATTACACTCAAGCATTAATCAATCAGTTTGCAGGAAACTGTAAGGTTGAATTATTTGGGACTTCAGATTTAGTGTTACTTGCTGAGCAGTATGTAGCTCAACAGCCAATCGATATGGATAAGCTAAACGATATCTTAGCACCCATAGCGGCAACTAATATTGATGTACTGGTGCTGGGCTGTACTCATTTCCCAATGATAGCGACAGAAATAAGTCATTATCTTGGCGAAGGAGTAACACTATTAGATTCAGGGGAGGCGGTAGCAAAACGGGTAAGGTTTTTACTGAGTAAAGAAAGTAATGGCAATAAGCAATTACAAGCATGTTATACCAAAGATATTAGCCAAGGGCTTAAAGCAACATTAGTCGATTATGGTTTTAGTGATTTTTCGCTGGTAACCATAACCGACTAACAACACTATTAATTTACTATAGTGCTAAGAACCTAGTTCAATAACGATTAGCTATTTTCCGAATCAGATTCTTGTGATTTGGCTTCTCTTACCTTTAACGTGCGCTCTTGAAAGCTATAGTCGTTTAATTTCGACATTGCTTTTTGTGCGCCCGCTTCAGACATCTCAACAAATCCAAATCCTTTGCGACGTCCAGTTTTACGGTCTCGTACTAAACGAACTGAGTTAACAGGCCCGTACTCACCAAACAATGCCTTTACTTCTCCCTCATGAACACGATAAGGCAAGTTGCCAACATATAGTGTCATTGTAGGACCAACATAAGGTTCGTCAGAAGAGCTTGAACCACTTGTTGGTATAAAGGTGAAAATTAACGTCGCAACGACTACACCAGCAATAAACGCTACCGAAGATGATGTGCCGCCAAACTGAGAAAAAACAAAAGCGCCAAGAAGCGCCGCAATCAAAACAATCACGAATGATTTCTGCATAAAATAATCTCTAATGAATATAAAAATGATAAATAACTGTTAAATACTATTACATACTAATTAAAAATTACCAGATAAACCAGACCACTGTTGAAAAATTGAGCTCAAAAGCGACTTAAATATCAAAAACAAGTAATTTACTAATTAGCCAAAGGTGGTTCTTTAATCAAAAAAGCTAAAAAAAGAACGATCTGCATAAAAGTTCAACGCTCGAAACATATCTTGAATAAAAGCGCTTGCACTAAATCTTAAGCTGCCTATAATGCGCATCCACTGACACGGCATACAGCGAAAGCGAAAACCGGTTAGCGTTATTAACAACTACTTAGTAGTGTTGATAACCGGCGAAAAGAAGTTTGAAAAAACACTTGACGCAATAAAGGGAATGCGTAGAATACGCAGCCCAAGCCAACGACCTAGCGTCTGACGGCGATGTCTGAAAAATCGACATCAAGCTCTTTAACAATT